>CAKZYM010000491.1 GCA_937884685.1 uncultured Calothrix sp. | reverse complement strand
AAGCGGAAGGGAAGATTTCGCCAAATCGGGACAAAGGGAATAAATAAAGCGATTGCTTCGGCGATCGCCAAAGTAACCTAAATGAAGTATGCTATTTTAGGTCTTTATTTCTTGTAAAATTTGTTTCTTGTATCCCCAATGCAGCATCTCTAAAAATTAGTTTCCATGCTCAACATCAGCCAACTTGAATCTTCCCTGTGGGAAGCCGCAGATCAACTCCGTGCAAACTCGAAACTTAATGCCAATGAATACAGTATGCCTGTATTAGGGCTAATTTTTCATCGCCATGCCACAAATCGCTTCAAGGCTGCAAAGATAGAAATTGAAAAGAGCTTACCGTCGCGGGGTGGTAAAAAACGCGCTATTAAAAAAGATGACTTTAAGGAAAGGTCGGCGATTTTTTTACCCGAAAATTGTCAGTATGACTTCATTCTTAACTTGCCAGAAAATGCTGATATTGGCGAAGTTATAAATGATGCGATGAAAGGGATTGAAGATCAAGTAGAGATGTTGCGGGGAGTTTTACCGAAGGATTACGGCAGTTTTGAGGAAGATTTGCTGTGTGATTTAGTGCGGATTTTTGACCGAGAAGAGTTACGGACTGCGACGGGTGATGTGTTTGGGCGAATTTACGAGTATTTTCTCAACAAGTTTGCAATGAGTGGAGCGCAGGAAGGAGGAGAATTTTTTACACCTCCTTCTTTGGTGCGGACGATTGTAAATATGATTGAACCTCATCGAGGAACTGTTTTAGATCCGGCTTGTGGCAGTGCGGGTATGTTTGTACAGACCGGGCATTTCCTGGAAAATCGCGGCGGTAATGCAGCAGCAAAAATGACTTTTTACGGTCAGGAGAAGTCCGATACTAATACCCGTTTGGCACGGATGAATCTTGCCGTACATGGTTTGGAAGGTACTATTCGTCAAGCTAATACTTTTTATGACCGTTGGGAAGAACTGCTGGGTAAATGCGATTATGTAATGTCTAATCCACCATTTAATGTGGATGGTGTGAGTCCAGAAAAAGTGAAAACTGACCCCCGGTTGTTTACTCAGAAAAAGATTCCGGGAATTAGTAGTAAGACAAAATCAGTTAGTAATGCGAATTACTTATGGATACAGTATTTTTATAGCTATTTGAGCGAGGAAGGTAGAGCGGGATTTGTGATGGCAAGTCCTGCTTCCGAGGCAGGACATGGGGAAAAGGAGATTAGAGAAGAATTAATTGCTACCCAAGCGGTAGATATGATTATTTCGATAGGAACAAACTTCTTTTATACAAAATCTCTACCTTGTACTTTGTGGTTCTTTGACAAAGGAAAACCAGCAGCACGCAAAGACAAGGTATTGATGATTTATGCGCGGAATATTTACCGGGTAGTGACACGCAAAATCCGTGATTTTAGCGAGGAACAGTTACAAAATATTACCGCTATTGCTTGGTTGTATCGTGGAGAACAAGAGCGTTATTTGGAGTTGGTGGGGAAATATTTAAATCAAACTCATCAAGAAGCGAAAAATATTGAATGTGAGCTAAAGCAGTTAGAGGAACCTTTAGCAAATTTGACAAAACTCTTGAAGGTTTTTAGTAATAGTCTTGGTAATTCGCTACCTTTATTAAAGGATTTAGCCGAAGTTGAGGAGTTGGTTGCTGAAGATGTAGCGCATGAGAATGTGGAAAGTTTTCGTATTGCTTTAGATGAATTGGAAGAAGCAATTAATGAATTTAATCTGGTGAAGGAAGGTTTAATAAATAATTTGAAACCACATCTAGCATGGTTTGCACAAAACAGTCCCACACATACAGAATGTAGTGACGCGAAATTGAGCATCTCTACAATAAACACATCGCAGAAAGAATGTGCAGAGAAATTTGCTGTATTTACTCCTCAGTTGAAAACTCTACAAAAACATATCAATGAAGCATATAAACTAGCTTCTCGTGCGGTAGAAATTGCAGAAAAAAAGTTAGAAGCACGCAAACAAGAAAGTTGGGATAAGAAAGAAATTAAAAAACAACGGAATGAGTTAGATATTGCTAGGGATAATGCAATTTCTGCGATTAAATATACGCTGTATATGAAAGCGCAAGTTTCCTGGTTACAAACTCGTTTTCCCGATGCAGCATTCGTGGATGTATCGGGGTTATGTAAGGTGATGACGCGGGAGGAAATAGCCCAGCAGGATAGTAGTTTAACTCCTGGAAGATATGTAGGTGTAGCAGCCCAGGATGAAGATGATGAGCAGGATTTTGAAGAAAGAATGCGGGAAATTCATTTAGAATTGGCGAGTTTGAATGAGGAAGCGGTAGAGTTAGCATCTGCGATCGCCAACAATTTTGAGGAGTTATTTGGATGAAATCAAAAATAACGACTTTAGATGAAATGTGTTTTTTTATTAACGGGGGAGCATGGAAACAAACTGAGTATACAGATAAAGGTATACCTGTTGTTCAAGTAAAAGATATGCAAGGTGGAACAGTTATATGGAAACAAACAAAGTTTTTACCAGAATCAAGCTACCAAAAATATTCTCAACATTGTCTTCAAACAAATGATTTAGTAATAGCAACGGTAGGTTCACATCCAGATCAACCAAATTCAGTAGTTGGTAGAGCAACTATTATTCCTAAATTTGCTGAAGGTGCGCTTTTAAATCAGAATGCTGTTTGTATACGTCCTAAAGACTTAAGACTTAATAAACAATATTTGGGATACTTAGGACAATCTCCTCAACTTCAACACTATATTGCTGCTATGGCTAAAGGTGCAGCAAATCAAGTTAGGATTGCAATTGGAGCATTAAAACAATTTCAATTTGACATACCACAACTTGAAACACAACAACGCATTGCTGAAATACTCTCAACATACGATAACGCGATCGCAAACAACAACCAGCGAATAGCACTGCTGGAAGAATCCATCCACCAACTTTACAAGGAATGGTTTGTGCGTCTGCGTTTTCCTGGTTATGAGTCAGTGAGGGTAGTTGATGGTGTTCCGGAGGGTTGGAATAAAGTACCTGCGACCCAAATTATAGATTTTAAACCTCAAACTCTTGCTCCCTAAAAGGAGCTAAGCCCTTATGTTCCAATGGAAGCCGTATCTACGAACTCCATGATATTAACTGGAATTCAAACAAGACCTGTTGGTGGTGGAGCGAAATTTAAAAATGGCGACACACTCCTAGCAAGAATTACCCCAAGTCTGGAAAATGGTAAAACTGCTTTTGTTCAGTTTATGGATGATGCTGATATGGTTGCAACGGGTTCAACTGAATTTATTGTTATGCGTTCTATGAAAGTAACGCCTCATTGGGTTTATTGTTTAGCAAGGTCTCATAATTTTCGTCAACACGCTATTAATAGCATGGCTGGTTCTGATGGTAGGCAGCGAGTAAAACCAGACTGCTTTGAGCAATATCAAGTTTTGTTTGCACCTCCTAACATTCTTAAATATTTTAATAATGTTTCCGCTCCTGTCTTTAAACAAATCAAATATTTAAACTCACAAAATCAGAAACTTAAAGAAGCCCGCGATTTACTCCTTCCACGTTTGATGAACGGAAAAATAACCGTGTAACTCATGGATATTCCCGCTAAAACGAAGTTTTTATTTCTCAAATCACGACCTTAGCAACCGCTTACCCTGCTTTTTAGCTGCGGAAATCGCACCACCATTAGCTGTAAAAACTCTAATTCCTGGAACAGTCAAATAATCACCATCATCAGTAATTATTTGTTTAACACCCGCTTTATCCATAGCTTCTAAAATCAACAAGTCATAACCATCTAGCAACTGAGTTTGAAATCTTTTAAGCGCGGTATTAGTTTTATCTTCATTTATCAAGATATCAGTACAGGCTGCAATTGACGTAACCTGGTTCCAAGCTGTTTCTACTTCTGCGACTACCTTCGCTCGTTCTGCTGGATAGTTGTGAC
>CAKZYM010000490.1 GCA_937884685.1 uncultured Calothrix sp. | reverse complement strand
TGAGTCATAGGTAAGCAATATCTAGTAATATAAGTTACCAGTTATTGAATCAGTTTTCCGGTTTAATAGCTAACAAGCAAAAAAGATTCATAGCAGCTTTCGATTGAGTAAAGAATAAACTCATAGTCAAAAATTACGTTTCTTGATTAAATAATTTTTTACACCGAAAACTTTATTTTTTAAATATAATCACATCGCTACTGTTTTCTGAGATGAGTTTCTTTCTCAGACATATCTCCTATCTCCGTTCTGGACACCTGCGCTAACTTCAGATGCTCTCCCCATAAGCTTTCCGCAAACTGCTACAATCATGCGGTGTTTTCTTTCTATAAAATCTAGCTGGACGCTTAGTTTACTAAAATTGCTTTTTAACGTCTTATTTTTAGTTAAAAATATTCCTAATATTCGCTATAAAGATATAATTTACATCCTGAGACAGAAGCTAAAACTTTTCTTTTACTATTTGAAGTGGTAGATTAGGCGTAAACTTACCTTTGGGTTGACCCATATTCGGGAAAGAGTAGTAACCAAAAATATTTTTGGAAGCGACTATTCACAGTATTCAAGGGAAGTTAATCAATATGAGATGACATACGCGAAAATTATTCGTGCTAGACATTAGTTGCAATTTTTGATAGGTTGCTTTTCTTGGAGGTAAAGATTCTTGCTTTAACTGTCAAATTCTACCTTAGTAATTTCCAGACTTGGAAAGTTATTTTGAGCAGTAAATACAGATACTGCTGTTGTTGAAAACTATGCTGTATTTTTTGGTATTTTTCTTAGATGCCGCGTAAATAGCTGTTTAAACCAGTAGAGTATAATTTTTGTTAGTGCTGTTTTTTCTTTTTGCAATAAATAGTGGAGCATATAATTACTGGGAAAATTAGAAAATAACTGGCTTACAATAAATTCTGTTTTACTAAGTTTTGGAAGATGAACAATGTTTTCGGCAAGCTAAATGTAATTTCCTTGCATTGACTGATTTGATTCATTGCTTTAAGACAAAACCTATCGAATATTGGAGTTAGTATTGATAATTATCTAGTCAAATTATACAAACAACAGTAAAATTTTGAATTTTATGGACTCAAAGGAGGTATAAAGTTAAAACAAGTGTTCCAGTTAAACTCTAAATTGCACAGAGCTTAAGGTTTTAGAAATCGACCTCCAGAAATCCTTCTCTAACTACTATTTTGGTAATTAATTATCCTTACAAGGCTCGTATTTTATTCACAACTGATTGTATTTGCGCCGTGTAAATACGATAAATTCAGTTTACCTAACGATTTAAAAGCCTTGTTAAAATAGCATCGAAGCTTTCCGCATCTGCTTAACTTCCCATTCTGATTTGGAAAAGACAAAAAGTTTCAGTCGCTTAAGTACCTTTAATAAGCCAGCAAAGATAGAGAAACGGCAAAATGGAAAAAGGTGTATTTCATGTGGAAAGTTTAATAAAATATTAAACTTGAAGCATAAAAAATATACAATAGAAAATAGAACTTAAAACGACTATTTTACGCGCATCCGTAAGTACATGTTACTTTCGCCGAAAGTTATAACGGTTTGTGACCAGTGTTGAAACAATATTTGATGCAAGCTTCTCAGGGACAACAATTTATTAATTCAGAAGCCCCATTACAGTTATTACTGTTTGTAGATGAACGTCCCAAGTCCCGACTACAAGTACAGCAGATTCGCTCCTATCTCAAACAATTACAGCTCGAATATGATTTTGAACTTCAGGTAATTGATGTCGGGAAACAACCCCATTTAGCAGAACATTTTAAACTGGTGGCAACACCAGCATTAATTCGGATTCACCCGGAACCCCGGCAGGTTTTAGCTGGAACCAATATAGTTTCCCAACTAAAAACTTGGTGGCCGAGATGGCAAGCTAGTGTGGAATCCTATTTAAAAATACAGCAAGATTTAAAACAAGTCGCAGAAAATGACCCTAATGGTTACATCAAGAAATCAAAAATAGCCGCTAATCCCATTGCAGTTTCTTCGGAAATAATTGAGCTTAGCGATGAAGTATTTCGTTTAAAGCAGGAAAAACAACAGCTTCAAGAACAGCTACAATTTAAAGACCGCGTTATCGGGATGTTAGCACACGACCTGCGTAACCCTTTGACAGCGGCCATTATTGCTATTGATACCTTAAAAAGTAATTTCAATAGTGAAGATGGTGAATTCAAGCGATTAAAACCAACTCTAACCGCTCATATACTCAATCACGCTCGCACTCAAACTAAGGTAATTGAAAAAATGATTACCGACCTTTTGCAGGTAGGACGCGGTAAGGATACAAAAATTCCTATATCCCCTCAGAAAATAGCATTAGGTAGTCTTTTTTTAGAAGTACTTGAAGAATTAAGGCAATCCTGTAAAGTCAAATCTCTAGAGATAGAGACAGATATTCCTCAAGATTTGCCATACGTTTACGCAGATCCAGAACGCATACGTCAAGTGCTTATGAACCTTCTGGATAACGCTATCAAATACACTCCACCACAAGGTAAAATTATCATCGCCGGTCTGCATCGTACCAGTCAAAAAGTCCAATTTAGCATTGGTGATAGCGGTCCAGGTATTCCAGAAGAAAATCGCGATCGCATTTTTGAAAATCGCTTTCGTCTAGAAAGAGATGAAGCAAAAGATGGATACGGTATAGGCTTAAACTTGTGTCAAAAAATTATTCAAGCTCACTACGGACAAATCTGGGTAGATTCCGCACCAAATGGGGGTGCATGGTTCCATTTCATACTGCCTGTTTATCCAAATTAGAATTTATTATAGTTGCTACTCGCTGGTAAATAGTTACTTCATATTGAATTCTAAATGTTTAACTGTTTGCGATTCGCTACTTTTTGCTTTAGAGCAGTGATAATTTGGAAATTTGCAGCAGGGAAATCAAATTGTGATAATTGCTCTAAATTGACCCAGCGGATTTCATCGCACTCCAATGCTTGGGGAACACGTTGAACGTGACGACATTCGTGTACGGTAAGAGTAACTCTTAAATCGGTATAAGTATGGTCAATAGTTACAAGATGCTCGCCGATTTCAATATCTATTGCTAACTCTTCATCAATTTCTCGCTTAATACATTCTTCAATGGTTTCACCCGGTTCTATTTTTCCCCCAGGAAACTCCCATAAACCACCCATCGTTCCTTCCGGACGACGACGGTCAATTAAAATTTGTTGTTTATCATTCCAAATTATAGCGACACCTATAATTTTATGAGGTGGAGAAGATATATTTTTATTCATGGTTATATAAATTTTGTTAAAAAATAAATGGCGGTTGAAACGGACTCGATTAATTATAAAATCGTTTCAACCATCAAGTAATTAAGATTTCACATCCAGCAAACCTTCTTCCTTCAGCTTGGGATTAAACCTGATCTGCATCTGTAAACCCCGTGTTTCTAGCTGTTTTAAAATATCCGCTTCTACTCTTCTAGCTACATTCTTGATAATTTTAATCTTTGCTATTTCATCGTGGATGGGATTATCATAATTAGCTTGTTCTTCTGGGGTAATCAAAGCTTTTGCATCAATGGGAGAAACCCATTTCTCTTTATTCTCTCCATTTCCTAAAGGTACGCTACCATTTTCTAAAATCCAAGCTTGTTCTATTTCTTCTAAGACTTTACGACTGGGACGCTCAATAGTTTCGACTTTCACCCAATAACAATATTCAGGTTGTCGTACTAAATGCTGTCTGAGGCTAAGAAAAACATCGCGAGAATAACCAACGAATTGCAAAGATTTTTCTTGGTCAAATATTGCATAGACTCCTATTTTCCCTTGATATTGTTCCGGTAAATTACCATTTTCATCAATATAAGGAAGATATTCTAAACTAGTTAATTGAGGAATATTTGTTTGTGTAGGCATAATCAGTTATCAGTTATCAGTTATCAGTTATCAGTTA
>CAKZYM010000489.1 GCA_937884685.1 uncultured Calothrix sp. | reverse complement strand
ACGCTTCATTAATTCTAGCTTTGAGTAGCTTGATGCAGCAGTTACTTACCGAAAATAATACTCAACTAGAACAATGGCGCAATCAAATATTAGCTACTGTTGGTGCAAATGGGCAAGTAATTATCGATGTAATTCCAGAAGTTGAACTGATTATCGGTAAACAACCAGAAGTACCCGAACTAGGTGGAACAGAAGCGCAAAATCGTTTTAATCGCGTTTTTACCGAATTTATTAATGTTTTTGCAAAAAAAGAACATCCCTTAGTTCTCTTTCTTGATGATTTGCAATGGGCTGATTCTGCAACATTAAAGCTGATGCAAATATTGGTTACTGAGCCTGAAGCTAAATACTTACTATTGATTGGTGCTTTCCGCGATAATGAAGTTAGTCCGACCCATTCTTTAATTCAAACTTTAGAAGAAATAGAAAAGAATAAAGTAACTGTTAATAATATCGTCTTACAACCACTTGATATTTTAGATATCAAACAGCTAATTGCCGAAACTTTAAATGATGATACAGAAAGAGTTAATACTCTAGCAGAGTTAATTTTTAATAAGACTGGTGCTAATCCGTTTTTTATAACTCAATTACTACAAACACTTTATCAAGAAAACCTTTTCCAATTTGATTTTTTTCCTTTCTCTTCCTTAACAGATAAAGAAAAGCGCCAAGGAATGTGGAGGTGGGATATTGAAGAAATCCAAGCTATTGGTATCACTGATAAAAGTGTAGTCGATTTAATTATTAATAGAATTCAGAAGTTACCGAAATCTACACAGCAAGTATTGCAACTAGCTGCTTGTATAGGAGATAAATTTACACTTGATATGCTGTCAATTGTGAATCAAAAATCTTTTGTTAGTACGGCAAAGGAAATAGATGCAGCACTTCAAGCAGGTTTGATTTTACCTTTGAATGAGGCTTATAAAATTCCTTTAGTATTTGAAGAAGATGTAGAAACAAATTATAAGATAAATTATCTACAAAGTTCTACAATAAGTTTAAAAACTAGTTTTGCTAAAATTGGTTATTCATTCTTACATGACCGTGTACAGCAAGCTTCATATTCATTAATTCCAGAATCAGAAAAAAAAGCGACTCATCTTAAAATTGGTAAATTACTGTTAAAAAAAACACCATCAGAATTACTCTCAGAAAATATTCTAGATATAGTAAATCAATTAAACTTTGGTATAGATTTGCTAACCAAACAGTCGGAAAAAACTGAGCTAGCAAAACTGAATCTGGTAGCTGGTAAAAAAGCAAAGGCAGCTACAGCCTATGAAACTGCTATTAAGTATTTGAATATTAGTTTAGGGCTGTTAACACAAGATAGTTGGCAAAATGACTATGAACTTATATTAAATTTACATATAGAAGCAACGGAAGCAGAATATCTATATGGCAACTTTGAGGACTCAAAAAAATTAGGAACCTTTGCCTTACAGAAGACTAATACTATTTTAGATAAAGTAAAAATATACAAAATTCAAATTCAGTCAAATATTGCTCAAAATCGTATGTCAGAAGCCTTGGGACTAGGAGTTCAGGTTTTACAGTTACTTGGTGTACGATTACCTATTGAACCAAAAACACAGTATATTTTGGTATCAGCTTTACATACTAAAATAGCTTTATCTGGAAAAAAAATTGAAGATTTAGCTTATTTGCCTAGAATGACCGATGCTTATAAGCTAGCAGCTATGCAAATTCTAATGCTAGTTAATCCGGCAGCTAGTCAAGCAGGATCTTCTCTCTTTCCGCTAACTATATTAGCAATGGTTCGCTTATCTATTAAATATGGAAATTCTGAATTTAGCACTTATGGTTATTGTATTTACGGTGCAATGCTATGTGACCGTTTTGGAAATATTGAAGAAGGATACAGATTTGGAAAGTTAGGTCTTTTAGTCTTAGAAAAATTTAATGCTAAATCTCTAAATTGTAAACTTTATAATTTATTTACTTCAATGATTTGGCATTTCAAAGAACCTGCCAAGTATATGATTGAACCGGCACTTGAGGGAAGGCAAAGTGGATTAGAAACAGGAGACATTGAATCTGTTAGCTATATTAATTGGCTCGTTGCTATTAATTCATTTTTTTACGGAGAAAACTTAGAATCACTTGAGCGTAAGATTTTAAACTATATAGGACTTACAAAACAGTTAAAGATAGCTGTTTTGTTTTGGATATTAAACGCGATTAGACAAACTATTTTCAATTTAAAAGCAAATTCATTAAATAGGTTGCTACTAAATTGTAAAGAATTGAGTGAAGCTGAAATTATATCTGAATTGGGAAATAATTCTACCTGGTTAAGTACAATATATGTTTGTAAAACTATTTTAAATTATTCTTTCAATCACTTCAAAGAAGCTATTCAAACTGCTCGTCTAACCGAAAAATATCAAGAAAGTAATCCCGGCTTTCTAATGTACTGCGTTAACAATTACTACTACTCCCTAGCACTCCTCGCAAACTATAAAAACGTAACTCCTTCAGAACAAAAACAATATCTCAAAAAAGTCGCTGCAAATCAAAAGAAAATGAAGAAATGGGCGCATCATGCAGCCTGCAATTTCCAACATAAGTACGATTTGGTGGAAGCGGAAAAAGCGCGAATCTTTGGTAAAAATGTCAAAGCCATGAATCTCTACGACCGCGCTATTGCTGGAGCGAAGGAAAATGAATATACTCAGGAAGAAGCACTGGGTAACGAATTAGCTGCACAGTTTTATTTGGTATTAGGTAAGGATAAGATTGCTAAAACCTATATGACTGATGCTTACTACGGCTATATTCGCTGGGGTGCTTTAGCTAAGGTTAAGGATTTAGAAGAACGTTATCCTAATCTCATCATTCGTAGCGAAAGCAGCGCAGCATTAGAACAAGATATTAGCAGAACTATTGTTAATAGTTCTTCAAGAGCTTTAGGTTCATCTACGAATAGCAATAATGTTCTTGATTTAACTACGGTAATGAAAGCTTCTGAAGCAATTACCAGCGAAATTGTCTTAGATAATCTCCTCGATAAGTTACTTTCTATTATTCTAGAAAATGCTGCTGCTCAAAAAGGTTGTCTAATTTTACTTAAGGACGAGCAGCTATTTATCGAAGCTATTGATAACGACCAAGATAAGGATTTAGTTGTATTGCAATCAACTCCAATAGAGGAAAGCGAAGATATCCCCTTAAGCGTTGTTCACTATGTTGCGAGAACTCAACAACCTTTGGTACTCAACGATGCAACTCAAGAAGCGATTTACAAGGAAGATTCTTACATACTCCGCGAACAGCCTAAATCGGTTTTATGTGCCCCGATTTTCTTCCAAGGTAAGTTTACCGGGATTGTTTATCTTGAAAATAATCAAGCCAATGGTGCATTTACAAACTCGCGTTTGGAAATTCTCAAGCTACTCACCTCACAAGCAGCAATCGCAATCGAAAATGCTCATCTTTATGCTGGTGAAAAAGAAAAGTCATACCAGTTACAACAATCTTTGGAAACATTACAGCAAACTCAAGCGCAGTTGGTACAAACCGAGAAAATCTCTTCTTTAGGACAACTAGTTGCAGGTGTTGCTCACGAAGTTAATAATCCCGTTGGTTTTATCGCTGGTAATTTATCTATCGCTAACCAATACATCGAAGATTTATTACAATTATTAAGTCTATACCAAGAAAACTTACCTTCCCCACCAGAGGAAATTGAAACTTTCCAAGAAGATATCGACCTAGATTACCTAATAGAAGATTTACCCAAAATGATAACTTCTATGGAACTGGGAACTGACCGGATTCGCGATATCATGCAGTCTTTGCGAAATTTTTCGCGTACTGATAGCGCTGATAAAAAGCCGGTGAGCGTTCACGAAGGTATTGAAACAACTTTGATGATTTTGCAACATCGTTTTAAAGCGAACTCGGAACGTCCCAAAATAGAAGTTGTTAAAAAGTTTGAAGAATTACCTCTAGTTAAATGTTATTCCGGTCAATTAAATCAGGCATTTATGAACCTATTAGCAAATGCTATTGATGCTTTGGATGAATCCAATGAAGGCAAAAATTATGCAGAGATTGAGAAAAACCCGAATGTAATTACAATCCGTACTTCAGCAGACGAAGATAAAGTCACAATTCGGATTGCAGATAATGGCCCCGGAATGCCAGAAGAAGTCAGAAGTAAACTATTTAATGCTTTTTTTACCACTAAACCTGAAGGAAAAGGAACTGGTTTAGGATTATCAATTAGCCATCAAATAGTCACAGAAACGCATTGTGGTGATTTATATTGTCTTTCTTCCCCTGGAAATGGAGCAGAATTTGTTATCGAGCTACCTTTGGAAGACAGCGAACAGTTAGGAGTTAGGAGTTAGGAGTTAGGAGTTGGAGTTAATAATTTTTCTTCCCCCTCCTCCCCCTCTTCCCCCTCTCCTACTAATCTTTCCCTAAGAAACCTTTGACAATTTCTAAAATTCGTTCGGAAGCACGACCATCTCCGAAGGGATTGATTGCGTTTGCCATTGTTTCGTAAGCTGCTGGATTACTTAATAGCTGTGCTGCACTAGCGACTATTGTTTGGGTGTCGGTTCCTACAAGTTTTGCTGTTCCTGCGCTTACTGCTTCTGGTCTCTCTGTTGTTTCCCTAAGTACTAATACTGGTTTCCCTAAGCTGGGAGCTTCTTCTTGTAACCCACCTGAATCTGTGAGCAACAAGTGCGATCGCATTATCGCTCCGACTAGCTGAGCGTAGTCTAATGGCTCTGTTAAGAAGATTCGAGAATGATTTCCTAACATTGCTTGTAATGGTTCTCTTACGGTAGGATTGCGATGCAATGGTAACAATAATGCTGTATCGGGAAATTTATCTAATATCTGTAAAAAACTTTGAGCGATACTCCCGAGGGGTTCTCCCCAATTCTCTCTGCGGTGAACGGTAGCTAAAATAACTCGATGATTGTTCCATTCCAAACCGGGTACGTCACAGGGAGGCTCGCTTTTCGCGACATTTAACAATGCATCAATCACGGTGTTACCCGTCATATGAACTTCCCCTAACACACCAGAACGCTGTAAATTTTCTTCAGCTAAAGGTGTTGGTGCAAAATGCAATTGGGCAATTTGAGAAATCAATCTTCGGTTGGCTTCTTCTGGATAAGGATTTAATTTGTTATCGGTTCTTAATCCAGCTTCGTCGTGACCTATAGGAATTTTCTGATAAATAGCTGCTAAAGCTGCTGCAAAAGCTGTTGTTGTATCTCCCTGTGCCAAAACTAAACTGGGTTCGCTTTCCTCAAATAACTCCTGCAACCCGCGCAAGCTACGACAGGTAATATCATTCAGAGATTGTTTTGGCTGCATAATCTCCAAATCCCGAGAAGCCTTTAAATTAAACAACCCCATCACCTGTTCAACCATCTCGCGATGCTGTCCAGTTAAAATCACCTGAGTCTCCAAACCTTCATAGCTTTGGAAAGTCTGAATCACCGGAGCAAGCTTAATCGCTTCGGGACGAGTACCTAAGATAATACAAACTCGCTTCATAATTAGTCATAATTCACTATTTAATAGTCAATAGTCATTA
>CAKZYM010000488.1 GCA_937884685.1 uncultured Calothrix sp. | reverse complement strand
ACGAACCGAGCGGGGGAAACGCATGTTCCAGTCGGGATCGAATCCGTCAGCAACTACTCAAGCACGCAGTATATTACCGTCATTGACACACTGAACTAAAATACCGTTATCTACAGAATCTGTAGTGGGAAGGTCAGCAGCACTAGCAGGACCTTTGGAAGCTTTAGCATTGCTAGTTCTTTTTACCTGTCTGGGAGCAGCAAAATTATCTGCTTCACCAGGTTTTGCAAAACGATTGATTTTACCAGTTACACGATAAAAACTACCATTACTCGAAAGTTCTAATCCTTCAACAATATAGCTCGCTCCTTCTGCACGAATCGAACGAGGGAACTGAACGTTTTTAGTTGAATCATAACCATCAGATTTTATTTTAATCCGTAATTTACCCCCTTCTCGAATGCAATATAATTCAACACCAGAGCCAGCTTCATTGACTGTTGACATTGAATATATTTCCGCACCAGCAGTCACACCACGACCTACTAGTTCGCTGCGATTGCGGGTCATTGCTTGATAAGTTTGGTCGCGGAGTTCTTTACGTCCCGCATTACCCAAAGCTCTTTGGGCAATTTGAGTCGCAAAATATTCAAGCTGGTCTATTTCTTCAGCTATTTCAAAATTCTCGTTTAAACCTTTATTCCGCAAGTCTTCCACAAGCAACTTCAAAGCTTGTTCTGCTTCGGAATGCTTACCATATTCAGCTAATTCGAGAGCATTTTCTTTGACTTTCGCAATCGTCAAGCGGCTCAAATCCAGCATGACATCACTCGAAGAAGCAAAAGCTGATTCCTCAACTGTACCAACTTTAGCAACAACGTCTACTGTTCCGGAAACGGTCTGAATTACATTGTCTTGAACTACATCAGCGGTGTAATGCAACTTCATTACTGTTAAATCACCAATGGGAGCATCAGCAATATCAAGACTTAATCCTAAAAGTTTATCTTCACCTTCGTATAATTCACCTAGAGTAATTACGGATTGACCAGAATTATTTTGGTCAACTTGAGCCAGACTCAATGTATCAACAAGATTTACACCATCAGCCAACTCAACTGTAACTTTTAGATTCTGACCAACTACTGCTCTGAGACTATCTAGCTCAATGCTAAATACTTCGGAAGCTTCATCGATACTCTGGATAAAGTAAAAGTTGCCATTAGCAGCCCTTGCCATCCCAATCAAAAGGTCTTCATTGAAACCTTGAGCGAAACCCAATGTAGTTGTCGTAATACCTTCTTCAGCTTTTTGTGCTGAGGTTGCTGTCAGGATTTGCGGGTCTATAACACCCATATTGGCGCGACCATCAGTCAGTAGAAGTACGCGGTTAATTTTTTGGCTATCAAGTTGATTTTTGACATGTTCGCAACCCTGGAGCCATCCACCAGATAGATTGGTAATACCCCCCGCTCTAACTCTGCGTATGGAATTTTTGAGTGCAGATTTATCAGTAACAGACTGAGGTGGTATGACCGTATCAATTCTGTCGTCGTAAACAACTACCGAAAGCACATCATTAGTTTCCAGTTCATCAACAACAGATTCAGCAGCTTTGAGAGCGTGATGTAAAGGGGCACCGGCCATAGAACCGGAACGGTCAATTACTAGGGAAAGATTGAGATTGCGTCTGGGAGATTCTAGTATGTCAGCAGCCCGAAAACGCAGTAATAAATTAGCTTTTAAAGACTTTCCTGTAGGTAGGATAGCTTGGTCAAAATCGTAATTTGTATTTATCATGATGGTCAGAAGTTAAATGATATTTAATGGGATTCTGTGGAATTTGGATTAATTAGAAATCAGTAGTTTTAAATGTTCAAACAATAGGTGTCGTGCTTAGGGTACCCAAAATTATTCTTGAAGTTAACAATTGTTGGATAATAGGGAATAGGGAATAGGGAACAAAGAATTGATTTGATATAATTTCTTACATTTCATCAAAACATCTTTGATAAACTTCCTGCATCATTTCCCAAAATGAACGATAGCGATAAGCTCCAGGTAACTTAGTTCCAAAATCCCAAGCTTCCCATTCATTTCGAGAATC
The DNA here is from genome assembly GCA_937884685.1 of uncultured Calothrix sp. Taxonomy (GTDB): domain Bacteria; phylum Cyanobacteriota; class Cyanobacteriia; order Cyanobacteriales; family Nostocaceae; genus Rivularia. The sequence goes on along the minus strand of CAKZYM010000488.1, from coordinate 1,812 downwards.
AATAATTTTTGGATTGAGGAGATAAACATAACCGTCTTCAGTAAAGCTTATTTGCAAAGCTGTTTTCATATATTTACCTCTTACATGAATACAGTCTTGATGCTCTCCATATTGAAAATAAAGTTCGTCGCTAATATTATCTCTTTCATCTTTATCATCCCAAATCTCAGCCCATTCTTGATTTTCTTCAACAAACCATTTGATTTCATCAGTACCGTATAGTTTGCAGTATTCACTTAATATCGTAAAACCATTGGAAGCAAGAAGAAAATTTTTATAGCTTAAAGGTAATTTCGCTTGTAACTTTTGTTCTAAAATATTAATTTCTTCTTCTGTAGCTCCTCGATTTAAACAGCTTTTACGTTTAACAATCTCTGGGAACCAACCTTCATAGCTTTTTCTATGACTCTCATCAAAGTTATCAAATATCGCTTTATCCCATTTCTGCAAAAAATTCTGCCAATCTTCCACCGTCGGAATAAAACCAATTATCTCAGGTTCTTGTTTTCGCTGATTTACAGAATTCAGAAATTCTAAAGCTTGTATTTGAGTAATTTGAATATAATCTTGCAAAACACCTGCTGAAATTCTTTTCATCAAGTCTGGTAAATAACCAACTAAATATAAAGCACTAAATGAATTATTTAAAGATTCCCACCACTTTTTAATATATCTATCAGCATTATCAATATCGTTTAATTCAAGATAAGTTTGAATTCCAAAAACAATTATTTCTTGCTCAACCCAACTTTTACAATCAATATTCCATGCTTCTACTACATCATCAAAAATTTTTAAGAATTTACTAGCTTCTACAAATTTTCTTCTATTAATACAGCGAACATTAATAACTCTATGTAAATCCTGTAAAAATCCGTGAGTATTTAATCTTTCAGTTTCTGTAAAATCAGCTTTGGGATGGGTAATATCATATATAAAATCATCACTCCAATTACCCAATGGCATTTTTATCTGAAACCATTTATCAATCCCCGATACATGTTCGTATTCACGCAAATTTTTATTAATATACTTCTCCAATTCACTTAAAGACATGTCTCCTTGAGAAAACACCACAGGAGAAGGAATATTCAACTCGTAACATAAACCAGGAATAATAGATTTTATCGGATGAGCAAGGCTACTTTGTTCGCTAATCCCTAAATTACCGTGAGTTAATTTAACGAACAACTGATAAGCAATATCGGGATAACCAGCAAACAAAACCAGAGCAGCACCTTCAAACAATAACGAAGACGCTTCATCCGACGGTAGACCTTGAATCTGTTGGGAAAGGCTGGATAGATAGAGCTTATCTACTGTTTTGGAAAATCTCATTTATAAAATATCATCGTTTATAGTTCACTTGTACTATAGACGATAGTGAGATGTCAAGGATTTTTGGGTTCGAGTGCAATTTGTTAACTGAGGAGGATTACACCTTTGTTCTAGGTTTAGTGAAGTTGCAAAATTTAAGTTTAATGAAAGTAGAAAATTACAAATAATGGGGCTTATTATAAGTTGGTAGCTTAGATGTTTGCTTACCGAATTTACAAAAACTCTAAGCTATCCTGAGAGTATTTTTTGTTTCGCCGACCGGCATTAAACAATTTTTTTTTGTCTGTAGAATATTCTACCATTTAATGGAACCTTATTAATAAATCATGCAAAAACTACTAGGATATTTTTTGAAGGAAAGGGAGGATGGTATTGCTAAAATTTTCTACAGTGGTTTGGAGAAGTGATTAAGGAAAAAGGAAGATTGTTAGATTAGATTAGATTAGAGTAAAATTCTAAATTTTATGCTTGTGG
>CAKZYM010000487.1 GCA_937884685.1 uncultured Calothrix sp. | reverse complement strand
ACAGCTAGTTTTTAATATACAAATATTAATTAAGCATATTGCTAAAAAAAAAGGTTTCATGTAATATTACTTTGTCTATACTCCAAAGTTGTTAAAGCAGTATTAAAGACTATTGACCTAATAGTTATAAAACTATGCTTATTTGATTAGAATCAGGTTTAAAGAAGAATTATCTTTATTGGCTCAATGATTCTAAAATAATCAGCAATACTAATAATCAATAGTTAAATACCCAAAATTTTTTAGCTTTAATGACTGCTTAACTTTTCCATCCAGTCTTGTTATTGATGTAAATGCGGCTATTTAAGCAAAAATATCGCAGGCTGTAAAACCTCAAACAAGGCATAGCATAGTACTCCTAGTTTTAGAGAAAATAATCTATACGAGGCTAATATGCTTTATTTCCCACAACGTTGGTGAAACATGAGAATTGCTCAAATTTCTCCTTTATGGGAGCGCGTTCCTCCCTTTCGCTACGGCGGAATAGAACTAATTGTCAAGCTAGTTACGGATGAATTGGTTCGACGCGGTCATGAAGTAACTTTGTTCGCTTCTGGAGACTCAATAATCTCTTCAAAGTTACATTCAGTTCACGACCAAGCTTTAAGGCTCGACTCTTCTATTCAAGAGCCAGATATTTACCATCAGATGATTCTCGCTGATATTTATCAAGAAGCATCGGCTGATTTTGATATTATCCATTCCCACATGGGTTATGCTGCTCTTCCCTACAGTAGTTTTGTCAAAACTCCTACCGTGCATACTCTCCACGGCGCATTTACCTCAGATTCTATCAAGATACATCGGCGTTTCAGCAACCAGCCTTTAATTAGTATTTCACAAGCACAACGAGAGCCTTGCTTGGATTTAAATTATCTCCACACGGTTTACAACGGTATCGATACAGTTGTGTATCCTTTCTACAGCGAACCCATACAACCTGCTTACTTAGCTTTTATCGGTCGGATTTCGCCACAAAAAGGAGCTGTAGAAGCGATTAAAATTGCTCGTGCTACTGGCTTACCCTTGAAAATGGCTGGTAAAGTTGACGCTGTGGATACTGATTACTATCAAGAACAAGTAGAACCATTAATAGATGGGGAATTAATTCAATATCTTGGAGAAATTTCTCACGAAGATAAAGTAAAACTCCTAGGTGAAGCAACAGCTACTTTATTCCCTATCACTTGGAGGGAGCCTTTCGGTTTAGTGATGATTGAGTCAATGGCTGCTGGTACCCCAGTAATTGCAATGAAGTTGGGTTCCGTACCAGAAGTGATTGAATCAGGAAAAACAGGTTTTGTTTGTGACTCCATAGACGAAATGATTCAGATGGTTCCAAAAGCAACAAAATTAGACCGTCAAACTTGTCGCGAATACGTTGTCAGTCGGTTTAGCGTGGAATCGATGACTGATGGATATGAAAAAGCTTACTCTATGGTTTTGAACTCGACCCAATCTATCTAGAACAGGACTTATGTAAGTCCCCCTTTTTTAGGGGGTTGGGGGGATTTAGAATTTCTCGAACACTATACTTTCTGTTATTGCTGCGTAAGTCCTATAGAAAACAACTGCTTTTCTTTAATTAGAAATCTCTACAATAGAAAACATAGGAAATTTCTGTGTTTGTAGAATACATTTCTAATTTAACTATAAGTACTTACTTGTATTAAATTCAGCCTAAAACCGCTGTATTGTATTTTGCTTGCTTCTCATAGATGATGGGTGGGAAGTAAGCAAAGCCTATCTTTGCAGGTACAATTTATCATTACTCAACCTGCACGGACGGTGGAAAATATAGCTGAAAATGTTGCCGGACAATGCTTCTTTTTTCGTTTATCCTTTATAATTATTCAGCTTCCTAAAATTAAGTAGGCTTATCTAAATTGTCTTCTATTTTCGGAATTAATAGTACCGAAAGTATTAAAATTTTAACTGCATTCTAAAAATACTTAACAGCATTCTTTTATCGTACTTATAGCTAAAGTATTAAATCAGCTAATATTTTAAGTAATATTAAACTACATACTTTTTAACAATTACTTAGATGCAAAAACCAATTTTTAGTAAATTGGAATTAAGTTAGCTTTTTATGGTATATATAAAAAAATGCATTGTTTTTTCTCTGTTCAAGATAAAAAGTAATGTTTATAAGTATGTTTATATTTGCTTCACGTATATATAAATAAAAATAGATAAGAATAATATAATGTGTTTAAATAATTTACTGTAATAGTTAATAGATAAAGTATAAAGAATCTGGTTGCTCTACTAAGTGTAGTAGCAGTGGTGTAAGTAGTTATCCTATAAGAATTTGTAACTGCGTAGCGCTTTCATAAATAAGTACTAACTAACTAAATTAATATTTAGTTTTGTTCAATAAGCATATTTGCTATTTACGATACTTTTTTTAATATATGGATTCATAAAGATTTTATATATTAGCTCTGCCATGCGTTCCCTTGCTGAACTTTACGCAATTGATGCTTTAACTCAATGGCTCAAATGAGTTTTGATTAACGTCTTTTTTTTGAATTGACGTATTCCTGACAAACAAAGTATACACCTGTACACGGAATTTTTGCTAATGACACCGGATACCCTGATGACACCGGAAAAAATCACACTTGACGGAAAAACTTTTGTTCCTGCCGACCAAATCCCCATCCCAGAGTGGCCTTGCGTTCTCAGTGAAAGACCCCAAGCATCGCTAACCATCAAAGACGATGATTTATTCCTAGTAACAGACACTTTGGGTAATATAGCGGGTTGCTCGCTTAATGATATTAATCCCAGTATGGGTTTATTTTGTTGCGATACGCGCTTTTTGAGTAGATTGGATTTCCAAATTGAAGGCCGCTCGCCAATTTTGTTAAGCAGTACTGCGGATAAAGGGTTCTCACTTTCGGTGTTGTGTACGAATCCCAGGATTGATGACCGTCTTCAAGCAGATACGGTAGGGATTCGCAGGGAGTTAGTCCTTAACGGTGCTTTATTTGAAGAAATAGAAATTTCTAACTATAGTACAACCACTGTCAGCTTTGAATTAAGTATCAGCTATGACGCGGACTATGTTGATTTATTTGAAGTCCGTGGTTTCAGTAGAGATGAACGCGGTAAGCTGCTGCGTTTAGTGGAACCGCAATCAGAAGAAGAAATGAGGGATGAGGGAGTACAAGATGAAGATTCCTCACCCAAAGAAGAAGCCTTAACCCTTGCTTATCAAGGTTTAGATAGTTCAATAATGGAATCGCGCATCCATTTTCAGCATCGCCAACCAGATTATTTTAAAGGTTATACAGCAGTTTGGAAATTGGAACTAGCTAGTCACGAAACCCAAAAGTTGGGTTATCGGATAAATATGTTTACGAATAATAAGCCCACCTCTACCGTTAGCGCTCCCGTTACCTTGGTTCAGGCTAGGTCAGCCGAGATGATGGAGGAGCAAAATTGGGTACAAAAGATTACTCAAATTCGCTCTGATAAAGGTACTTTTAATCGAGTTATTGAGCGTAGCGAACAAGATATGTATTTGCTGCGTCAATCTTTTGGTAAGTCGATGACTGTTTCGGCTGGAGTACCGTGGTTTTCCACTTTGTTTGGCAGGGACTCGTTGATTACCGCTTACCAAACTTTGATGTTAAATCCGGAAATCGCTAAAGAGACCTTAACTTTACTCGCTAAGTATCAAGGTAAAGTTGATGACGATTGGCGAGAAGAAGAACCGGGTAAAATTCTTCACGAGTTACGCTTCGGAGAACTGGCTCGTACTCAAGAAATTCCTCATACACCTTATTACGGTACGGTTGACGCAACTCCTCTGTGGTTGATGCTTTATGCTGAGTATTTTGCTTGGACTCATGATGGGGAAACCTTAGAGCAGCTTTGGTCAAACGCTTTAGCAGCGATGGATTGGATAGACCGCAATCTAAAAGAAACGGGCTACCTCAGCTACATTCGTAAATCAAAACGTGGTTTGCTAAATCAGGGTTGGAAGGATTCTGGCGACTGTATTGTAGACCGTAAAGGTGAATTAGCTAACGGTGCAATTACTCTTTGCGAAGTACAAGCTTATGTTTATTCAGCAAAAATGCGTCTTGCTGAAATCGCTCGGATGAAAAAGCGGCTTGATTTAGCAGACCGCTGGCAAGAAGATGCTAGAAATTTAAAAGCTCGTTTTAATAGAGATTTTTGGATTGAAGACCAAGATTTCTGTGCTTTGTCTTTAGATGGTGATGGTAAGCAGGTAGATAGTATTAGCTCTAACCCCGGCCACTGCTTGCAATTGGGCATTTTTACTCCTGAAAATGCCTACAGTGTCGCTGAAAGGTTACGGGCACCAGATATGTTTAATGGTTGGGGTATTCGTACTTTAAGCAGTTTGTCTCCGGCTTACAATCCAATGGGCTACCATGTGGGTTCGGTGTGGCCTCACGATAATGCTATTATTGCTATGGGATTGCGTTCTCTTGGATTAGTTGACCAAGCTTTGGAAATTTTTCAAGGTTTGTTTGATATGACTTCCATGCAGCCGTACCAACGTCCACCAGAACTATTTTGTGGTTACGAGCGTAACGGTGATGAAGCTCCCGTGAGATATCCTGTAGCTTGTACTCCTCAAGCTTGGGCTACTGGTTCTATATTTCAGCTATTGCAAATGATGGTTAATTTAGTTCCCGACGCACCAAACAACTGCTTGAGAATTATTGACCCCGCCTTACCTGAATCGATAAATAGTCTTTCTCTTCATAACTTACGAGTCGGAGCGACAATTCTTGATTTAGAATTTGAACGTTCTGGAAGTACTACAGCTTGTCGGGTTGCTAAGAAACGTGGAAACCTACGGGTGGTAATTGAAGCATAATTAAAAAATAGCATTAATAACAATGTAGAGACGCGATACATCGCGTCTCTACAAACATTTTCGTGAACAACAAACAATCTTCCTCTGTAGGTAATTCATAATCAATGAATTAATTACGAATTGCGTTAGCGCAGCGTGTCCCATAGGACATATTGCGAATTACCAACTACTAATTACCCTTCTTCTGAACTATCCGCTTTCCTTCCTGGAGATGATTCGTAAAGAGCATCAAGCTGCTGACGAGCATCTTCAACATTAATTGAACGCATTACTAACAAAGGCTCTTTAACAATATTCCCAGAATTATCCAAGAGTTCTGGATGAGGTACATACTGTCTTCTGGATGCTGAGTGTGAATAATTGCCTTGATTTCGACGAGTTCCTCCAACCTCATTTCTTGCAAATCGTGCTGGATAATTTCCCTGTCTATCAAAGCTAAACATGACTAAGTTGCGAATCAAATTAGCAACGGCTATAAAAGCAAGAGTAGTAAAAGCGAGAATGTAAAGCAGTTGTAATAGCATCTTCGTTTTCCTTTTGGGGCAGCAAGTTTTTAAACGTTCATTTCAATTGGGTTTATCAGCACCGTTTGCTTCTAACTGCAATCTAAAATTGCTTCCACGGCTTGAATACGCCCATAGTCAATCAAATAAAGCAGAGTATGCTGAAATTAATTTTTGTAGCATTAAATACATTTTCTCCCAAACGTCATTAATTTTAAAGAAGTTTAGAAAAAAATATTTATTATTTTATAGTTTGTCCTGCTCCTGTGAAGCATTTTGCCTAGAGCGGAATCGCATCGAAACATTCCAACATTCTGTAACAAGTTGATGCCAGGGCATAAGAGTCGCCATCTCGATTCCTACCTTACCTTCAGCCACCTTAAATAACATTTTGGCTGCTTGAACCTCATCTGCTGCAAGCTTTACTCGCGCCAACAAGTCAGATTGATCCTGCTCATCCAAAAAAGGTAACTGCTCTGTTTCTAATAAGGTTCGCGAACGAGCAAACCAGTATTCAAAGTCCTCCAACAATGGCTGCAAGACTGTCTTCAGCAACTCTGGCTCCGGTAAATTAGAGTCTCGCATAAATGATGGGCAAAAATCGATTTTTATTACTAATATTAACGTTCTTTAATATTCTTAACATTTAATGCGACATGTTTATGAATTTAGAATCTTAAATAAATCTGTAATTTTTATTACACTTTAATTATTATATATATTAATTTTCATATTTGTACATATCCAAAAGATGGAACATTTAGATTATTGTTGTCAATAAAGGTTATGTAAATAAGTATGTAAATAGTGTTAACCACATCCTAGGGAATAGTGATGCAGTCTACCTCTAGGTCGTTAATATAGATGCAGTTCCATAATATATAGAGTAAATAGTTCGCTAATGGTTAAACAGCCAATATCGCCTCCCGACTCTCATAATCAATCTGGAGAGCCGGAAAAAATTAATTTACCGCGTACCAGCGAATCTGAGGAATTAAAAAAGATTCGTCATACAACTTCTCACATCATGGCAATGGCGGTACAAAAGTTGTTTCCCGAGGCGCAAGTCACCATCGGTCCGTGGATTGAAAACGGCTTTTACTACGATTTTGAAAATCCAGAACCATTTACCGACAAGGATTTGAAAGCCATCTACAAGCAGATGGTGAAAATCATTAATCGTAAATTACCAGTTAGAAGAGAAGAAGTTAGTCGCGAGGAAGCAGAGCGTCGAATTAAAGAAATTAACGAACCTTATAAGTTAGAAATACTAGAAGATATTAAAGAAGAACCAATTACAATCTACCATTTAGGGGATGAATGGTGGGATTTATGCGCCGGACCTCACTTAGAAAATACCAGCGAATTGACCCCGAAAGCAATTGAATTAGAAACTGTTGCTGGTGCTTATTGGCGTGGAGATGAAAATAAGGCACAATTGCAGCGTATTTATGGAACGGCTTGGGAAAATCCAGAGCAGCTAGCAGAATACAAGCGGCGTAAACAAGAAGCGATGCGTCGCGACCATCGTAAATTGGGTAAAGAGCTAGGATTATTTGTATTTTCCGATTTGGTAGGGCCAGGTTTACCTCTGTGGACTCCCAAGGGTGCTTTACTGCGGACACTTTTACAAGATTTTCTTCAGGAAGAACAGGTAAAACGCGGTTATTCGCCAGTTATTACTCCTCATATCGGCAAAATAGATTTATTTAAGAAATCCGGACACTGGCAGAAATATAAAGAAGACCTGTTTCCCATGATGGCTGAAGACGAGGAAGCCGCAGCCCAAGAAGAAGGTTTTGTTCTTAAAGCCATGAACTGTCCTTTTCACATCCAGATATATAACAGCGAATTGCGCTCTTATAAAGAATTACCAATCCGTTTAGCAGAATTTGGTACAGTTTATCGCTACGAACAATCTGGGGAATTAGGAGGATTAACAAGAGTAAGAGGTTTTACTCAAGATGATGCTCATATATTTGCTACTCCCCAACAGCTTGATGAAGAATTTCTCAACGTTGTAGATTTAATTTTGTCAGTATTTGAAAAATTGCAATTAAAGAATTTTAGAGCCAGATTAAGTTTTCGCGACCCAGAGAATAAAGAAAAATATATTGGTTCCGATGAAGCTTGGGAAAAAGCTCAAAATGCGATTCGTAGCGCTGTAGAAAAGCTAGGAATGGAACATTTTGAAGGAATAGGTGAAGCAGCTTTTTACGGCCCCAAATTAGACTTTATTGTTAATGATGCTCTAGAAAGAGAATGGCAGTTAGGAACCGTACAAGTTGACTATAATTTACCTTCTGAAAAAAGATTTAATTTGGAATACGTTGCTGAAGACGGTTCTCGTCAGCATCCAGTCATGATTCATCGCGCTCCCTTCGGTTCCTTAGAAAGATTAATTGGTATTTTAATAGAAGAATATGCAGGTGATTTTCCCTTGTGGTTAGCGCCAGTACAGGCAAGATTATTGCCAGTTACAGAAGTCCAATTAGATTTCGCAAAAGATGTCGCAGCCAAAATGAAAATGTTAGGTATTCGTGCGGAAGTTGATACTAGTGGCGATAGACTTGGTAAACTAATACGTAATGCCGAAAAACAGAAAATTCCCGTAATGGCTGTAGTCGGACAAAAAGAAGTAGAATCCAATTCTTTAAGTATTCGTACCCGTGCTTCCGGAGATTTAGGAACCATGTCCGTATCCGAAGTACTGGACAATATGAAGAATGCTATTACCAATTACAGCAACTTTTAGGAGACAATAGAAGTGGGCACTAGCTCACTCTCTATTACTGAATTTATATAAATACCCAAAAAATAACATTATGAGTACTCCAAAGGAAAGCATCCAGTCTATTTTGAAGCAGTTACCAGATAATTGTTCCGTTGAAGATATTCAATATCATTTGTATGTCAGCGAAAAAGTGCGACGTAGCATAGAAGTAGCCGATACTAGAGGAACAAGGACACACAATGAGGCCAAAGAACGTTTAAGCAAATGGCTTATCAAGTAGTATGGTCACCTAAAGCCTTAGATGATGTAGAAGCAATCGCCGTTTATATCTCTCGTGATTCAGCTTCCTATGCTGCTGCGGTAGTTAAAAAGATACTTGATGTAACTCGCAGTTTGGACCATTGTCCTACTACTGGTGAAATCGTCCCCGAATTCGATGACGATAGCGTCAGACAACAGTTTGCCTACATGTATCGAATTATCTACCGCATCAAAGATGATAAAGTCACTGTAGCTACAGTAACTTACAAAAAGAAGCTTTTAGAGGAATTTGGCACAGGCTAATACATCAGTTCTAAAGCATTTAATTGATTAAAGTGAAAGCTCGGCTTATTTCTACAGCCGAGTTTTTTCTGTGAAAAAGTTAGTTGTTAGTGGTTAGTAGTTAGTTGATAGTTGTTAATTTCTTAATTTCTTGTAGGGTGTGTGACGCGGCTAATGAACTATCTACGGAGTTACAAGTTAGATACGCGCGTCACGC
>CAKZYM010000486.1 GCA_937884685.1 uncultured Calothrix sp. | reverse complement strand
AACGCATTAATTTAAGCTACCTACTACCTATCTATAAATTAAGTAACCAATGCAAAATTGCACTTGCTCGACTCTTGTAAAATTATTAGCAAGGGTAGTCATAATATCAAACACAAGCAATTAAACTTACTTAAAAAATAAACGTTGGATTTGTCATGAGTGTATTCTATATAGTCCTGCTTAAAATGAGGCTATTACTTACTTTTTACCCAATCGCGTATATTTAATTGCTCAGAAATTATTTTTGATAAGAAGTAGCTTTAGTGGTATGATTTATCGTATAGGAAATTTTTATAATGGAAAGGCATGACTATTTTAAAAATTTAGCTTATGTCACCATTATGAAAAATAACTATCAAACTAAATTTATTATCCCATATTTTCTACAGAGAAAAAATTTTTTTCTCTAAAGTTGAATTAAAAATTGAAAAAGGTTTTTGATTTATTTTTTAGAATAATATTGCCTATAAGATATTCTAATTCACATTAGACATAAATATACAAATCTAATCGATGAAAGTTACCGATTTAATAGCTTGGTTTGAGGAGTGGGCTAATCCTGCATGGCAAGAGAAATGGGATAATTGTGGTTGGCAGGTGGAACCAGGAGTGTTAAATGAAGATGCGGGAGCGTTGGTTTGTTTAACTCCAACTTTGACTGTAATGGAAGAAGCTATTAATCTAAAAAAAACTGGTCATCCGGTTAATTTGATTTTTGCTCACCATCCTTTAATTTTTAATCCTCCTAAGTCACTTCGTACTGGTGATGCTATTGGGGAAATGGTACGTTTAGCTTTTATTCACAATATTGGTATATACAGCGCTCATACTAATTTTGACCAAGTAAACGATGGTACTGCTGATGTTTTAGCCCAAGTTTTGAATTTACAATCGTGTTCTCCTATTGTTCCTACTCAACCGGGTTTAGGATATGGACGTGTTGGTGTCCTTCAACCTTGCTTGAGCTTACAGGAATTACTTGAAAAAATTAAATCTTGTTTAAAACCACCAAAATTAATTTTTTCCCCAACTCCTGATTTAAATATGTCTGTGGAAAAGATTGCTGTTCTGGGTGGTTCTGGGGCTGGTTTTATTCAGTCAGTAAGTAAAACTGGTGCGACGGTATATCTCACTTCTGACTGTAAATTCCATCAGTTTCAAGAAAGTCGCGATGCTGGAATTATTTTAGTTGATGCAGGACACTACGCTACCGAACGTCCTGCTTGTGAAGCTTTAGCTGCTAAATTCGATTCTCTTAATCTGGATTTTGTCAAATTAAGCGTTCAGGATGAAGATTTCCGTCAATTTCATTCCAGCTTTTAGACAAGGTTCATCAAAATTATGTTTATGTTGTTTCTGGATTCTTTTATGCGTGTATATAAATCAATAAGTGCTGAATAACACTAACTACTTTATAATAAAAACAATTACTTAGTTGTAAATAATACTCTGTTGCTGGTATTCATTTGACAGGATAAAAATAGGTTTCATAATATTTATACTGCTATGACTGGCTTTAAGTAGAGTTATCTGAAGTAGCATGTTAGTTGCTAGCCGTGATATAAGTCACAAAAAAATGTGAATGCAGTCACTTAAACATAGCTGTAGTTGTTCCATCATGAAGAGTGATGAAATGCTAACTTAGCTGTAATTAATGATGATTCGGGCACTTGTTGAATCTGCTTTTCAAACTGGATATTTAAGCGTTGAGTCCGAAGGTCTGCTGCATCAAATGCTGGCTGGCAGAATATATCGAACTGAAGACGTAGCTGCTTTGACGCGGTTGTGCGATGCTGTTCGTGCCGGACTAATAAAGCGAGAAGCATCTTCAAATATTTCTATGGAATTTCTTGCGCTTAAAAGACAATAAAATTTTTACTATTTTTTAGCTTGAGGTAACCTGGGTTAGCTTGGAAATGTCTTTCTATGGGAAAATTAAATGTTATTTTTTGAGGCTGAGTGAAGCCTGCCATGTTTTTGAGTTAAAATTTATAATTAATGGGCGAATTAATCGCAGTTCGCACTTTCCACTCACAGCAACAGCAATGATTATAAGCAGGCAAAATAAGCAACTCAGATATTTACTTGCTTTATCCGTATTATTTGATTCATAATAATAGATATGACTTTCCAGCAAATTTTTATCTGGTCGGCGATAATCTCAAGCTATTTCACTTCTATGAAGCAAATATTCCTTGAATAATTAGTTCAAACTTAATTTTTTTAGTGCGGGAAATAATTTAATTTTGTAAAGCCCGGTTTAACCCAAAATTTACATAGTGAATGCTGTCAGTTTGCCAGCTTCAAAATGCCGGTTTGGGTTCAAGCACCGCACCAGGGCTATGGGTGTTATCTAATAGGGATTAATCCCAAATTTTCAGAGAAAAAGTACGTTGAGAAAAGGGTAAGCACGCAAATGCTACACCGTAAGATTTATCAACTATGCTGTGATGCGCGGGAAATATGTATTTTCTTGCGGGACCAGCAACGCTGGATTGAACGCGCCCGCATTATAGATATTGAGGGAGATTTAGTCACCCTGCGCTATGAGACCGACGAAGATGATGAAATTTGTTCTTGGGAGGAAATGGTTCGACTTGAAAGTATTGGTGCTGTAACTCAAAAGCTTGCTTCTGTTCCACGAGGTAATGTTGAACCTTTGTTAACGGAAGATTGTCCTGAGTCCGAACGCATTCACAATCCCTCTTCCGACCCTAATCCCGAGTAAGCTGTTAAAACTCTTACTATTCTTCACTTTCAAAAGCTGGACAGTAACCTTCTAGTGTTACTTTGAAGTTATATAAAGGGGACGCGGTATTCCAACACCGTTGTCCCCTTTGATGTTTACAGGTTCCGCAGCAATCTATTGATGAAAAAACATTGCTGCTTTTATTTTGGTTGAGTAGTTCTTTTGGAGTTATACCGCGTAATACGAGTTCTTCTCCTTGCCATCGTGCTTCTACTAAACCGGTGTCAGCAAACTGTTGCCAGCGTGGGTCATTTTTAATTTTATCTGAAAGTGTAATTAAAATTGCCGTATCAAGTTGAGTCAGTTCACCTTCATAATTAGTATCTGGTGCTGCTGGTTGTAAAAATGTATCACCGATAGGAAGTTGAACTAAAGTTTGAATTTCGGGAGAATGTACGTGATAGCGATTTTGCAGTTCTTCTAAACTGGTTAAATCAGCCAGATAAGCTGCGGAACCGTGGACAAAAACAACATGTTGCGGTCGTAAGTTGTGAATCAATTGGGTTGTACCGGGTCCATCACTATGTTGTGCAAGTAAATAATCTTCTACTGTTCCTAAATCGGCATATTGTTCGGCTTCAATGTCGGTTTTTTCTGGCTGTAAAATAACCCAAGAACCTGTTTTCAGATGACAATATTCTTTTAAATTAGTTGCTGAATCCGTGAGAATTATACAGGGAGAATTCCCAAGATTATCCCTTTGAGAATCTTCTAATCGACGCACGCGGGGGCGCACTCTTTCATCCCAGAACAAAGGCTGATGACGAGCAAAATTCTGTACTGATGGGGGAAGATGAGGCATCAATTCTAGATAAGCATCGCATCCGGCGGCAACATTTCCATCGACCCAAATATCTATATCTCTTCCAGTAAAGTGATGATGGCTGCGGAGAAGCATGAGTAATTCTTGACCTAAACCTAGTGCTGGCGTAGGCATTAATACTGAAGACCCCTCAGCGATGGCACGATTTATTCTTTCTGCAAGTTGATTTTCCTGATTCCGACGATGAGGATGACGAGCGGTACCGTAGCTACCCTCTATTATCAACACGTCTAATTCAATTCCGCGCAATTCTTCTAACCGAAAACCTTCTACCAATCTTGAATTAGATAAGAAAAAGTCTCCTGTATAAAGCAATTTATAAGAGCGTTCCGAAGTTGTGTAGGTAAGTAGAATTGCAACTGCACCCGGTAAATGTCCGCAGGGAAACAGTTCTACGGTAAGATTTTCTTTAAGTTCTATAACTGTACGCAGTTCCAACGCTTGGAAAATGGAATGGGTTTCTTCAGATTTTTTATCCAACCAGTTGAGTGGAAGCAGCTTACAAGTTACTTGACTCGCATAAATTGGTAAAAGAGGAAACTTTTCATGTAGCGTCAACAGTCCTTTTGCATGGTCTGGGTGAGCATGAGTTACTAAAACAATGTCTGCTGGTAAGGGAGTATTGTCCGGACGTGCTGATTTTTTCAAGCTTTTTGTAAAAGATGAGATATCTGACAATCCACAATCCAACATAATGCGATAGGGTCCCATTCGCACCAAAAGACACATACCCTCACCATTTTGATGAACTCCGTAGGGTAAGCATTCTAATTCGCTTTGGCTTTCCCCTTCATCAAGAGAGACTATTGAATAGCCTTCGCTCATACATTCCCCCGTATAATTGATTTTGCGGAAAGTTGGGGGTGTCGGTTCCCGTCCCCCAAACTTTCCAAGACAGATTTTAGATTTTAGATTTTAGATTTTACATAGACAGCTTATTAAAAGAGAAAGGAGAGGAATTAGAAGGATGTTACAAAAGTCCTTTCCATCTATATTTTGTCTTGAAAAGCTGCTCTTGGGGGTTTTCCCCAAGACCATACTTTCCGCTCAAGCAAATACTTGTTTGTTGCGATTAACTATACTTCAAGTGTTTGTATTTAGTGAGCTGAACCATTACCGTGATAGTTTTCTGAATCATAGAAACCATTCTTGGTTCCAAAAATTAAGCATGACACGGTAAATACGATTGTTAGTCCTACTAGAATTAGCTTCACGTCCATAAAGTTTATTCCTTGCTTTATATGTTCCTATCTATATAGGATACTTCTGCTCTTGGGGTAGATGACAGCGAATTTATCACTAACATATATCGATTAGTTATGCAATGAGTAAAGTTACTATAATTAATCAGATTTTAAAACATCTCTATCTCTAGTGTCTATCTGTTGTCGCTACATATAACAGAGATTGAGAAACTAGAAATCTAGTATTCCATAGCTTTTTGAAATGCGGAATACTTTTTAGTCTTATTATTTTTTTCAAATTACTCTCGATTTAAGCAGCAAGTATTGGTTTCTTAGAGGTAATTATTTCTAAAAATGCTTAGCGTACAAATTATCTGTATGTATATATTTTGTTCAAATTTATTTTAGCTATATATAATTTGTAATTTAAATATTAGCTTACTTGCTTCTTTTTAAATGTTTAAACATCTAAATGCTTCACATGCATTCAAATGTTTAAACGTTACTCGAAATATTAAATTTTTAAATGTCCTGATGCTCAGATATATAGGATAAAATTTATACGGTATAAGTTTTTATCTTGAAAATGATTATTACTGTATCGGCTTTCAAGGGAGGTGTGGGTAAGTCTATAACTGCATTACACCTCGCGACATACCTGCAAACTAAGGCTGATACACTCTTGGTGGACGGTGATTTGAATCGTAGTGCCTTAGACTGGTCAAACCGTGGTAGTTTGCCGTTTAAAGTGGCTGATGAAGAGGATGGAATTGGTTTAGCTCCTTTGTACGAGCATATAGTGATTGATACTCCTGCTAAACCCAGTTTTGAGGACTTAAAAAGCATTGCTCGCGGATGCGATTTAGTAGTTATACCGACCACACCAGATGCGATTGCATTGGCTGCTACGATGCAGATGGTTGGTTTACTTAATAAATTAAAAGCTAATTATCGAATTTTGTTAACAATAGTTCCTCCGCATCCGAATAGGTCGGGGAAAGAGGCTAAATTAGCTTTAAAAAATGCCAATATTCCTATTTTTAAAACAGGAGTTAAACGACTTGCAGTATTTCAAAAAGCAGCTTTAGAAGGAGTACCAGTTAATGCTGTGAATGATGTTTACGCGCAAGTTGCATGGAAATATTATGCTGAAGTTGGTAAGGAGATTCTACCTTGAATAAGAAAAAAAATAGTCGTTTTGATGAATTGATTGATGCTGCTCGTTCTCGCCAAAAGCGTGATAAACCGCAGGAAATAGTTGAAGAAAAAGTAACTTTTAAAAGTAAAAGTACTGACCCTAATTATGTTCGGACTACTGTATATTTACCAAAAAAACTGCATCGGGGTTTGAAGTTAGCTGCTGCTGCTGATGACCGTCAAATGAGTGATATTATGACGGAATTGCTTGAAAAGTGGCTTTCTCAAAAATGATAGTTGTTAGTTGTTAGTGGTTAGTTGTTTGGAATTGACGATACTAAAAACTTCTGCTACTACATTCAGAATTTTTTAAAGTGTCACAGCATTCTACAGAATAATCAAATAAAAAAACCCTGATTCTAATTCAACCGGGTTTCTAAATAATTGGCAATTAACAACTATCAACTAACTACTAACCACTAACAATTACAGATAAATTTCTTCCCCAGATTGAGTAAAGCGGACGTTTTTGACATTCCATTTAGGGTTGCTGGTCAAGGTTTTTTCAATGCTTTTGAATAAGGTGAATTGTTCGCAACTTGAAAGGGAGACTAATTGTCTGGGAGAATCGGAAGGTACGCGCAAATCTACTGTTGCAGTTCCGTTATTAACGTTAATCCTATAATTGGAAATGTTTAAGTCGGCTGTATTTTTCGATGCAATAATTTTACCTACTGCATCTTTCATTGGTTCTTTGGATGATACAGATATTTTTTGGGGTACTAATTTCTGACATTCTAAATCGCTTGTAAATACGGTGATATCAGAATTTTTGAGATTCCCGGTCTTATTTTGATTTATGCTGTCTGGTGCTGGGGTTGTTTCTGCTCCAAATGGTGCTGCTTTAGTAGTTGGGGATGGTGTTGTCTTAATTTCTATTTTAGGGGTCTGGGTTTCGCTGTTAGGGGTCGGAAATGGACTGCTAGCAACTGGGGATTCATCGGATGGTGTTTCTTCTACACTGCCAACATCTGGATTAGAACCGCAACTGCTTGCGCTAATTACCATTGCTGATAACATCAAAGGAAAAATATATTTTTTGTGACGACGGATAAATTTGTTCATAGTGTTCTACCCCTAAGTATTTTTTATTTCAGTATTACTTATACATGCACCGTATAAATTTATAGCTGATTCCGAAGATTTTTTTAATGTTAGTTGGCTGCAATTTTACAAAAGGTCATAGGTGATGGGTAATTAGTAATAGGTAAGTAGGTAAGAGTTATTCATATATCAAAATGAACTCGTCGCTATGTTTGGTATTTTTATCTAAATTTTTTGTGTTTTGACTTTATTTTTCTCTAACTTTTAACTGTTAATTACTGAAAAGATAGTAACAAAGAGATTATGTCTAATAATCAATCTAGTATTTATAATCTGCGTAAAGCTGAATGGGAAGGTATACCTATAGATAAATGGGAACTTTCTAAATGGAAGCAGTGGAAGAAGTCGGTATCTAAATCGGATGAGTTTGTTAAGTTAGAGCGCGAATATTTGCGAATTAAATATAGCGTAAGCCAAGCTAATTTGGCTTTAAGTTTAGATACAGTAAAAGTTAAGCTTAAATTAACTAATGGTAAAACTATCGCTTTACAAGGTACTTTTCCCTGTAAACCTGGAGATATTGGGAAGAATAATAGTTCTAATAAACAGTATACCATTTCGTTAGGTTTTGCGGCTAATGATTTGGGTTTAAAAGCTGCTGTTGCGAAGGCTCGGGAGTTGGATTTATTGTTGATGACAAAGCAGTTTCAATGGACTCCCGAGTTATTAGGTAAAAAGGCTCAAAAGTTAATTCCCGATAGAGATGAAAAGCCGTTTAAAACTATTGGAGAATTGATTGAGGATTATCAGCAGGAGTTTTGGAAGACTCATGAGAAAAATAGACAAGGAATTAAGACTTGGGAAAGTCATTATTTACGACATTTAAAGAAGTTACCTCAAAGTCAACCTTTAACTAAGGATGCTTTAGAATCTGCTTTGAAAGGTACTAGACCATTAAGTAATTCTAGATTTTATTTGGCTTGGCAATTAAGAAAGTTTTGTCAGTTCTGCGAGTTTGATGGTAGCAAGATTATTGATTCTTATGCTACTCCGTTACCACAACCTACTTTACGTAAGATTCCTACGGATGAGGAGGTGGTAAAGGGTTTTTCTACTATTGGAGAAGCTTTATCAAGTCATGCTAGTAAGGAGGTAACGCAACCGAAACAGTGGCAGTGGTTGTATGGTATGTTGGCTACTTACGGTCTGAGACCACATGAATTATTTGCGATTGATTTAGAAGCTTTTACTGATAAGAATAATCAGTTCCGGATGGTTTATTTAAATCCTAGTTTGACTGAAGGAACAAAGACTGGTGAAAGAAGTTGTGGTATTCCTCCTTTGTATCCTCACTGGATTGAATTATTTGATTTGAAGAATATTAAATTTCCTCTAGCTGGGGGAAGTTTGAGTAATAAAACGGCTTTAATTCATATCAAGTTTCGGAATATTGGGATTGGTTTTAAACCCTATGATTTGCGTCATGCTTTTGCAATTCGGGGTCATCGATTGCAGGTTCCGATTAAAACAATGGCTGATTATATGGGTCACACGGTACAGGAACATACCAAGACTTATCAGCGATGGATGAGTGAGGATACTAATTTAAAAATTTATCAAGAGGTGGTTATTCACCGGAATGGAACTAGTAAGGAAGCTTTGAAGGAAATAATTAAGGAATTGGAAGCTGAAAATAAATCTTTGAAGGCTGAAAATGATTCTTTGAAGGGAATTTTAATTCAGCATCGGTTAGGAGAGTTGTTAAATGGGGAGAGTTAAAAATTAAGAGTTAGAAGTTAGGAGTTCATAATTAAACTCTTGTTGATTTTATAGCATATGTTAGACATTGCTTAGTAAACTC
>CAKZYM010000485.1 GCA_937884685.1 uncultured Calothrix sp. | reverse complement strand
ACTCAAGCGGGGATAGTAGCGCGAGTCGAACAGTTAGAAACTACTCACAGACAATTGCAAAATCAATCTCGCAGACAACCGCAAATTCAACAAGCAGTCTTGGAAGTACAAACGAGAATTGAGCAACTAGATAAAGATAAGGTTTATCTCCAAAGACTACAGGAAAAAGGATTAGAAAAAAGGCATTTTATGGAGCGCTTGCACGCTCAGCAGCGGGAATACGAGAGGCTTTTAGGGGAACTAGACCAAAAATTGCAAATGTTGCAAAACCCCGATGCTGTTTGTCCTTTATGCGAACGTCCTTTAGACGAACATCACTGGAATCGAGTCGCAGATAAAACTAAGGTTGAGTATAAAGATACTGAAGGGCAATTATGGGTATTTCGCGAGCAGCTAGCGGTTTCCGAGCGAGAAATTCAGCTTTTTAGGCAGGAATACCGTAGCGTGAATAGTAAAGTGACTAACTATGAATCTTTACGGGAGCAAAAGGGAGAATTAGCCGCACAATTACAGGCAACTGGTGAAGTTGACCAGCAAATACAGCAAATTATTGATGAGAAAGAGAGATTACAAAATACATTGCACCTTAGTGATTATGCGCCCCAAAAGCAGCAGGAGTTGCAAGATTTAGAACAGTATTTAGAAAAGCTCGATTACAACGAGCAGAATCATGCTCTTGCTCGTAGCGAAGTTGAAAAATGGCGATGGGCTGAAATCAAACAAGGACAAATTAAAGATGCACGTAAGCGACAAGCCCATTTAGCAGCTAAAAGACCAGAGATTGAGGTCTTGATTAGTCAATTAGACAATCAAATCAAGAACGAGCAAATTGATTCTCAAATCGCTAGGGAAATCAAAGAGTTAGAAAATAAGATTGTTGAGATAAATTATGATAACCAGCGTCATAATCAAATTCGTATAGATGTCAGACAAGCTCAATCTTGGCATTTGCACCATCAGCAGCTACTTTCGGCCCAGCAGCAGCATCCCGAAATGAAAAAACGGGCTACAGCTTTAGAGGAAGCTTTAAAAGCCAGGTTGGGCGAAAAACAGCAGCTATCCGGACAAATTAACAATATCATCGCCCAATTAGAACAAACCACCAACCCTACTGCTCAAATTCAAGAATTAGAACAGAAACTGGCAAATCGTCGCCGTCAGCTTGATGATAAACTCGGTCATTTAGGAAGATTGCAGCAACAGTCTCAGTATTTGGAAAACCTACAAGTTCAGCTTACCGAACAGCAGCAACAACTCCAAAAAGTTCGCTCAGAACAGCGAGTTTATCAGGAATTAGCGCAAGCATTTGGTAAAAATGGTATCCAAGCATTGATGATTGAAAACGTCCTACCGCAGCTAGAAGCCGAGACAAATCAACTGCTTTCTCGATTATCTGCAAATCAATTACACGTACAATTTGTCACTCAAAGAGCTGGTAAAACCAGTAAAGCCAAAAAGAAAAATGCCAAGTTAATAGAGACATTAGATATTTTAATCGCTGATGCTAGGGGTACAAGAGCTTATGAAACCTATTCAGGTGGAGAAGCGTTTAGAATTAACTTTGCAATTCGTTTAGCATTGGCTAAATTATTAGCCCAGCGAGCCGGAGCAGCTTTACAATTACTGGTAGTTGATGAAGGGTTCGGTACACAAGACAGCGAAGGATGCGACAGATTAATTGCAGCAATCAACGCTATAGCACCAGACTTTGCTTGCATCCTCACCGTAACTCACATGCCTCATTTAAAGGAAGCCTTTGCTGCACGTATTGAAGTTAATAAAACTCAAGATGGTTCTAAGATTAGGATGATGATTTAAATTTGCGAATTGGTAATTGGTAATTGGTAATTGGTAATTGGGAATTGATAATTGCTAAACCCAGATAATAGGGAGCAAGATGCTCCCACTACTTGCTACTTACTACTTACTACTTACTACTTACTACTTGCTACTTGCTACTTGCTACTTGCTACTCCCTATTCCCCTTTTTATAACTATTAAACCTCAGCTTTCATCTCGTCAATTTCAAACATAGAAACTATCACACCCGTAATAGGGATAGAGATAAAAATACCTAATAAGCCTGCAATTCTTGCTCCTATAAGTAGAGCAAAAAATATTACAACTGGATTTAAATTTAGCGCGTTTTGCATCACTCTCGGTGCAATTAAATTATCTTGAATTTGCTGAAGTACAATGCAAGCTCCTAATACTTTAAGCGCCAACCATACACCTTGAGATAATACAATTAAAGTGATTACACCAATTCCTAATGTCGCACCGATACCTGGAATAACATCAATAAAGCCAACAATTACAGATAATACTAAAGGAAACGGTACTCCTAAAACTACAAAAACAAGAAAAGTCGTGACTGTAAGAAACAAAGTTAATAATAATTGACCTCGGAAAAATCCGAGGAATGCGCGTTGAGTGATTTTTTCAAACCTTCTGCGTCGAGACTTAGGTATTATTTTTAAAATAAACATCCAAAGCTGTTCTCCTTCGAGAAGCATAAAAAAAGCCACAACAGCAATAAAAACAAAAGTAGCAAAGTTAGTAATAAAACCTTGGAATAAAAACAAAATATTACTAAGTCTAGCAATAGCTTGTTCTCTTAAAACTTGCTCAAAATAACTTAAATCTATCTGAAGATTTCGGTTCTTTAAAATCTCTTCCAATCGCTGAACCAAAGGTACTAAATCCTTCAGAAAAATAGCTACACTATCAATTAATTGTTGTCCCTGAGATAAAAGTCCCAAACCTGCGGCTATAGCTAAACTACCAAGAAGAACTATACTAATTAAAAAAATCAAAATAACCGCTACACTGTGGGGTAAGAAATGTTTCAGCCACTGGACTGGATAGCTAAGTAAAAAAGCCAAAATAGCAGCAAAAGTGAAAATAACTATAACCGATTGAAAATAGGCAATTAATTGTATAATTGTCCAACCCGAAGCAGCAAACAGCAAAAAACGGACTAAAGCAAAGTTATTTAGTCGAGCTAAAAAATTTTCTCCGTCTGAATGGTTCATATTATTTGAAGAAAGTAGAAGGAGCAATTAGGAGAAAAATTAAATACTCCAATATATTACGAACTTCAATTTAAGCAATTTTTGCTGCTAACACTACTTCCTTAAAGCATAGTTTTTGGTTATCACAAACTTATCGACCCAAATCATGCATTTTATTAATTTCTACAGCGCATTTTTGGGTCACAGCTTCTAAATCTTCCTTAGCTGTAGAAGTTGGAGGAGAAATTAATTCACCGATTCTCACCGTAACTGGTACTCTTTGAGGAATAGTTGAACCCTTCTGCTCAATATCTTGAGTACCCCACAAACATACTGGTATAAGTGGTGCTTGAGCTTTTGCTGCGATTAAAGCTGCACCTTTCTTTGGGTCTGTAATCCGTCCATCTCTAGTACGAGTACCTTGCAAGAAAATACCTACAGCCCATCCTTCTTTTAGATACTCTAAAGCCTGACGAATTGCATTTCTGTCAGCGCTTCCCCGACTTACAGGGTAAGCCCCGTATAGCTGAATTGCTTGTTTTAAAACAGGAACTTTAAACAATTCTTCCTTCGCCATATAGGATACAGGACGACGAACACAATTAGAAACAATCGGTGGGTCAAAATTACTCGCATGATTGCTTACTATTACCAAAGGTCCATTTTGAGGAATATTTTCGGCTCCATAAATACGTCCTTGGAAGTAACCGCGAAGCACAGGATTAACTACCGAGTATTTAAAAGCGCGGTAAAGTAAAAGACTAATAAATGGTTCGCGATTTCGAGACATGTGTATTAAGTAGTAAGTATTAAGTAGCAAGTAGTAAGTAATCAGTAATCAGTAACAAGTAATCAGTAAGGAGTAACAAGTAATTAACCATTATTCGGGATAAGCTCAAACCCTCATTATGTCGTTGATTGAAAATAGTATTTGTAAACGTAATTACGTTGTTTGAGCCATCAATCAGCTGTCAAAAGTAGAATTTAATTCCTTAACCCGAACTGATGTTAATTAGTAATCAGTAATTAGTAATTAATATTTTATTAGCTCGCAATAAAAAAGAATTAGTATCCACTTACTACTTCCTACTTCCTACTTCCTATTTCCTACTTACTACTTGCTACTTACTACTTGCTACTTACTACTTTTACCTCAGCAGCAGAGCGCACATTTTCTAAATTCAAGCCAGAACAAGTACGCTTGATTAAACCCGTTAATACATTTCCTGGACCGATTTCTACAACTCGCTCAATTCCTTGTTCTGGTAAAGCTAACGCTATTTCTCGCCAGCGCACGCTTCCTGTCATTTGCTGTACTAAGCGTTGCTTTAAAATATCGGCTTCTACAACTGGTACTGGTTCTACATTTGACAAAACTGGTACGTTAGCTTTCTGAAATTCCACAGTTGCTAATACTTCTTTAAATTCCGCAGATGCTTCTGCCATCATCGGTGAATGAAAAGCTCCCGATACATTTAAAGGTATTTTGCGTTTTGCTTTTACTTGATTGAGAACACTTTCTATAGCTTCAGGAGTTCCGGAAATGACCACTTGTGCCGAACTGTTATCATTTGCCAATACCGCATCATCGGTTTGTGCAAGAATTTTATCTAATTGCTCTCTATCAAAACCAATCAAAGCTGCCATTTTACCACCAGCAGCATTTTCCATTAGTTCAGCACGACGTTTTACCAAACGCAAACCAGCAGACCATTCAAATACACCCGCTACATATAAGGCAATATATTCTCCCAAACTATGACCCGCAACCAAATCCGGTTTCTCGTTTTTCCGAATAATATCGGCAAGAACAGTTTCTACGACATACAAGCAAGGTTGAGTATAAAGAGTACGAGCTAACTTGTCTTCGTGATTCTGGCAGATGTCGCTGACACTCCAACCAAGAATCTCTTCAGCTTGAGCAAACTTTTCTTTTGCTTCTGAAAATTCAAGTAAATCGATACCCATTCCCAACGCTTGGGAACCTTGTCCTGGAAACACCCATGCGGTTTTAGTCATTAGTTAGTAGTTAGTAGTTAGTGGTTATTCAAGAGTTAGGAGTTATGAGTTAAGAGTTAGGAGTTAGGAATTAGACTTGTTCCGACTGGTTAACTTGAGTGGAAGCTGAAAAGTGTTCTTAGAGAAAACAAACACAAAAAACAACAAATATTTGCTTATCTGATTTAACACTCACAACTCATAACTCATAACTCATAACTCCTAACTCACAACTCTTCATCTTCCCCATTTAAAAATTGCCGCACCCCAGGTTAATCCAGCCCCGAAACCTGATGCAGCAATGGTGTCTGTTGTTTTGATTTTGCCTTCTCGGACTGCTTCATCTAATGCAATAGGTATAGAAGCAGCAGAGGTATTACCATAATTAGCTACATTACTTATTACTTTTTCTGATGGAATAGAAAGACGCTCCGCAACTGCATCAAGAATGCGTTGGTTAGCTTGATGCAATAGCAGCCAATCCACTTGTTCGACAGTCAAATTAGCACGAAACAAAGCTTTGTCGATAACTTCAGGTACTCGCTTTACAGCAAAACGATAAACTTCTTTGCCGTTCATCGAAACATTAGCAAAATTACCTTTCGAGATACTTACACCCTCTCTCAATTCTTTTACTTGGGGAGTGTAAGCAAGATTAAGACAGCTATTGAGGGTTCCATCACTTTTAATTTCAAACCCTAATAAACGGTCATCTTTATTAGCCTGCAATACAGCAGCCCCAGCACCATCGCCAAATAAAATGCAGGTGCGTCTGTCTTCCCAATCCACCCAGCGAGAGAGAATATCCGCTCCGATCAACAATACATTTTGAAATACACCTGTCCTTATGTATTGAGCAGCAGTTACTAATCCAAACACAAAACCAGAACAGGCCGCAGTCAAATCAAATGCAACTGCTTTACTCGCTCCTAATTCAGCTTGAATCTGACTTGCACTACCAAACAAATCATCAGGAGTAGAAGTAGCTAGCAAAATCAAATCTATATCTTTTGCTTCGATTTGCGCCATTTCCAATGCTTTAAGACTAGCAGCAGTACCAATAGTAGTAACTGATTCACTAGTAGTTGCTAATCTTCTTTGACGAATTCCCGTTCTTGTGGTAATCCACTCGTCAGACGTATCAACAAGCTCGCTCAGCCCCTGGTTATCCAGAAAGGTTCCTGGCACAGCCGAGCCACTTCCTGTAATTGCTATACCTAAATTTTGCACTCATTTTCTCCCCAGCTATGCGCTAGAAGGACTGTTAAAAACCATTGGATAAAAATCATTGACCAACTAATTGTCAACAAGACAAAGCAAAAGTGGATGAACGCAATTCGTAAGAAAAGGAAGATTTAATATAAAGCATTATTCCTTAATTCACGTGAAGCTTTGCGGGGGAAGATTCCCCACCAAGGCTTCAGGCTCCAACAAGAATATGTTTGGAGTAATAATTACGCTCATCACAAGTGCCTCCGGGCATGAAGTTCGTAATTGCAAGTAATTTAATCCAACTGAAAGCTAAGTTATAAAACGCTTTTTTCAGTTAGATTTTGCGAGTGAATCCGTTGCAGAACTTGATTGTCCACAGCTTCTTTTGCCAAACGAATTGCACCGAAAATCGAAGGAGCTTGGGAGCTACCGTGACCAATTACACATATGCCGTTTACGCCTAAAAGTAAAGCGCCGCCATGTTCTGCATGGTCTATTCGTTGCTTAATTCGTTTTAGATTTGGTTTTAAGATAGAACAGCCAAGTTGACCGCGTAATCCTTGGGGTAATTCTTCGCGAATAATTTGCAACATAATTTCCCCGACAGCTTCGGCAAATTTTAATAACACATTGCCGACAAAACCATCGCATACAATTACATCGAAATCACCCGAAAGCACATCGCGCCCTTCGGCATTACCTATAAAAGTAATGTACGGATTTTCACTAATCATTTGGTGAGCGCGGATGCTAGCATCATTACCTTTGCACTCTTCCTCACCAATGTTTAATAAACCGACCTTGGGTTGTGTAACACCCAAAACATACTGAGAGTAAGCCGACCCTAGAACGGCAAATTGCTCCAAAAATTTAGGACGGCAGTCTACATTTGCGCCAACATCAAGTACAAGGACTTGCTTGCTAGCGACCATTGTCGGGAATACTGCGCCAATTGCCGGACGGTCAATACCCGGAATTCTTCCTAAACGAAGTAAAGCTGCTGCCATCGCTGCACCAGAATGACCGGCACTTATTACAGCATCAGCTCGTCCCTTCTTGACCATGCTCATCGCTACATTAATGGAAGCCTTCGGTTTGCGTCTTATGCCGCTTAAAGGTTCCTCATCCATCGCGATCGCACCTTCGGCAGGGACAATTTCTACTTGTTCGGAATTTATTGATGAAGGCAGTACAGGTTCAATATCTTCGGGGGAGCCTACCAAAAGAACTTTTACACCCAATTCTTCGACAGCTCGCAGTGCGCCAGCTACGATTTCACCGGGTGCATTATCTCCTCCCATTGCATCAATAGCGATTCTTACGCCAGTCGATCCCATTGCTCAGAGCTTCCAGAAACCTTACAAATTTTACCAGATGCCCCTCAAGAAGGCAGTAGATTTTTAACTACCAAATCTCACTTTTTTAAGTAAGGCATCAACTTCTACTTTTGCTCAAGATAACATGAATTCAACTCTATCACTCCACTGTCATCTCTTTACAGGTTAATGTTTTGAGCAATATAAGTGGATGTAAGAGGATTGAAACAATATTGCAATTGAGCTTCAAGCATAGAAAAAACATCCAGCTAGACAAAAAAAATACTACATAAATCATGCTTCGGCAGTAGTTATATTTGACCTTAGCATTCATGGATGTTTTTAACGGAAAATATAATATGCTATCCCATCTGTTGGCAAATCAATTTGGATGCAAAACTCCATTAGTAAATAGGCTTTGCTGATTAAAAGTATAAATAGCCCCACCAATAATGGGAAAAATATAATTGAGAGTCCCCCAACTTTGTTGGATTTAGGAGGCTTTACTATATTGATAATTGATAAAAGTGAATTCATATTTCAATATGGCTAGTGACACGCTGCGCTAACAGCAACGCCTTAAAGTAACATAATCAAATTGCTTATTAAGC
>CAKZYM010000484.1 GCA_937884685.1 uncultured Calothrix sp. | reverse complement strand
TAAATTAATAACTATTGAGGAAATATATAAATGAGTGTTGAACATTCTAAAATTTTGATTTCCGCCTATGCTTGCCGACCGGATAAAGGTTCTGAGCCGGGAGTTGGCTGGAACATGGCTGTGGAACTAGTAAAGCACGCTAAAGAAGTATGGGTCATTACTCGCACTGAAAATCGTTCTAGTATTGAAGCTGAAATTGCTCAAAATCCTATTCCCGGACTTAATTTCGTATACTACGATTTACCTGCTTGGGCTAGATGGTGGAAAAAAGGAGAAAGAGGATTACATTTACACTATTATCTCTGGCAAATTGGAACTTATTTGTTAGCGCGAAAACTTCACAAACAAGTCGGTTTCAGCTTGGCTCATCATGTAACTTATGGAAGATACTGCGCTCCGAGTTCTCTTTCACTCATGCCAGTTCCTTTCGTTTGGGGACCAGTTGGTGGTGGAGAAGTTGCACCCAGGAGTTTCAGGAGTGGATACAGCTTCAATGGTAAGGTTTACGAGACTTTACGTGATGTGAGTCGCTGGATAGGGGAACATGACCCCTTTGTTTACGTTACTGCTAAAAGAAGTGCTGTAGCTATAGTCGCAACACCTGAAACAAAAGCTTGTGTTCGGGGATTGGGAACTAAACGCATTGAAACTATATCTGGACAAACAGGGATAAACCAAGAACAAATCGAGCTATTTGAAAAATTAGCTATTTCATCATCAGTAGAAACTCCTGTAAGATTTATTAGTATGGGTCGTCTGCTTCACTGGAAAGGATTTCATTTGGGTGTAGAGGCTTTTGAAGCAGCTAATTTACCAGGTAGCGAATACTGGATTCTCGGTGACGGACCCGAACGAAGCCGATTAGAAGCTTTAGCTAAAAAACTTAAAATAGAAGATAAAGTACGATTTTTTGGGGTGGTACCTCGTGAAGAAGCTTTAGATAAACTAGGGCAATGTACTGCTTTAGTTCATCCCAGTCTGCATGACTTTTCACCTACAGTCTGCATAGAAGGTATGGCTGCCGGTAGACCAGTCATTTGTCTCGATTTAGGAGGACCAGCGACCCAAATCACCGATGAAACAGGCTTTAAAGTGTCTGCTCAAACTCCCGACCAAGCAATAACTGGTATGGCTCAAGCGATGTCTCTTCTTGCTAAAGATTCAGAACTGCGTTTGCGTATGGGAGAAGCTGGCAGAAAACGGGTAAGTGAATCGTACAGTTGGGAAGTCAAAGGACAATTTTTGAAGAACCTTTACGAAGAAGTTCTTGCCCAAGCATAGGAACTCAACTTGATCTCAAGGGAATTTTGTATTATGCGTATTCTTAGCGTACATAACCGCTATCAAATTCGTGGGGGTGAAGATGAATCTCGTCAGTCAGAGGAAAACCTGCTGCGAGAGATGGGTCATCAAGTAGAAGTGTATGAAGAACATAATGACCGCATTTCTACAATGAATCCGCTACATGTAGCATCTAAAACAATTTGGTCGCAAGAATCTCATCACATTATTAAAAAGCGACTTCAAGAAAAAACTCACGATATTATCCACGTACAAAATTTTTTCCCTTTGATTTCACCCTCAGTTTATTATGCTGCCAAAGAGAAAGGGGTGCGGGTAGTTCAGACTTTGCGTAATTACCGGTTGCTATGTCCTAATGCACTATTCTTTCGAGATGGGAAAGTTTGTGAAGATTGTTTGGGCAAATTCGTACCTTTACCTGGAGTAATGCACGGTTGCTACCGAGAAAGTCGGGTTGCTAGCACTGCAGTGGCAAGCATGATTACGGTTCACCGTACTCTGCGTACTTGGGTAGATATGGTGGATATTTATATTGCTTTAACAGAATTTGCCCGTCAAAAGTTTATTCAAGGAGGTTTACCCGCAGAAAAGATTGTGGTTAAACCCAATTTTGTAAATCCCGACCCAGGTGTGGGGATAGGAAGCGGTGGCTATGCGCTATTTGTAGGAAGACTTTCTGTAGAAAAGGGATTAGATACTCTACTTGGAGCGTGGGAAAAGTTAAGCGAAAAAATGCCTTTAAAAATTGTCGGTGAAGGACCTCTCGCTGCTCAAGTAGAATCAGCAGTAGAAAGACTTCCCTCTGTAGAATGGCTTGGACGTAGACCAATGTCAGAAGTACACGAGTTGATGGGTCAAGCAAAGTTTTTGATTTTTCCATCAAAATGGTATGAAACCTTTGGTCGTGTAGCAGTGGAGGCTTTCGCTAAAGGGACTCCTGTCATTGCTGCCGATATTGGTGCGATCGCCGAATTAGTCGATGATGGTTTTACTGGGTTGAAGTTCCAACCGGGTGATTCTGGGGACTTAGCTAGTAAAGTCGAATGGGCTGCTTCACACCCACAACAATTAGCTCAAATGCGGCTCAATGCACGAGCAGAATTTGAAGCCAAATATACTGCGAAGAAAAATTATTCGCGATTGATGGAAATATATGACCAAGTTCAATCCGCTGCCATCAATCGAGGTTAATTGGATGAATAAACAAGCCTTATTTATCAAAAAAGATAATTCATATATACAAAGTTCAACATTACTACTTTTAGCGTTCATTACTGTTTTTTTCCCCAGGGTTCTTGATACATTAGGTGCCCCTTCATTAGTTAATTTTTTCCACTTTGCTATAGTACCCTTTGCCTTTATTGTCGCATTATTTCAAACTAGAACCAAAAACCGCAATCAAATTTCCATTTCCAAGGAACTTATTTGCGGCCTTTTAATATTATTAGGCGTAATGTTTGCCAGCGCTCTTCTAAATAAAGCTGGATTTATCAATGTCATTTTAAATTATTTCTTGCTAGCGGAACCTTTCATGTTTTTGGTGGGAATTGTTTGTATTCCCATGTCTCAAGCAAGCTTTCAGCGATTCAGGAGTTGGATTGTAAAATTTTCGGGTTTTCATATATTTTTAGCACTTTTTCAACAAGTCTTATTGACTGTTGGTATTCTCAAAGCAACTACTATGTCTGTCCCGGCAGACAACATTCAAGGAGTTTTCTATTTATCGGGAAGCGGTCATGTTGTGGGTGCTTCGGTTGCAATTTCTTTCGGGCTATACTATTTTTCAAGTCTAAAAAATAATCCACTTTGGCTAAGAGCTTCAGTGTTTTTTGCAGCTTTTATGCAACTTTTATTCTCTGATGCCAAACAAGTACTTTTGGTATGCTTAGTATCTTGGGGAATATTAATTTTACTTAGAGTCAAAGATATTGGAAAAACCCTACAGTACCTAATTGGTGCCGTCTTATTTGGTATTGTTATTTGGATGTGTGTACAAAATATAGAACTATTTCGCTCTTTCAAAACCTGGATGAGACCTGAAATTTACGGTCCCGATGGTGAAGCGACTTTACTCAAAAGTGCTTCTATTCGGATTATAATTTCACATTTTGAATCCCCTTTAAACTGGCTTTTAGGTCTTGGTCCTGGTCATACTGTGGGTCGCTTAGGAGGGTGGATGCTTCCCAAATATTCAGATTTATTAGCACCATTAGGCGCTACCATTCATCCTGCAAGCAAGCAGGTATGGGATTATGTATGGTCTAGTTGGTTAGGACCTGCGACAAGTATGTTCTCACCTTTATTTGGCTGGGCGGCTATCTGGGGTAATATTGGATTTTTGGGTTTGGGAGCCTATTTGTACCTTGGCTCTATAGTTTGGCGTAGAATTGGTGTAGATGATTTTTCTAAGTTTTCGATACTCAATGTGATAGTAAATGGTTTTATTTTTTCACAGATGGAAGAACCAGCTTATATGTTAGTAGTAACTGGTTTAATTGCATTAAAATGGCAGGAAAAGCAAATAGCTAAGACTTTGCAAGAGCGGTCTGAATACATTAATTCAGGAATAAATCCTTATTGGGAAACTAATTAATGTTGAGATATTGATTTGCTTCTTTTTATATTTATATAGATGTATTTTTTCTGTTAATTTTCATCACTTATTTAACGTTTTTTGTGATTTGAAATATTGTAAATAGGATGCATTCACGGCATCATTATAGATATGAAAATTCTCATGTCTACCTATTCCTGCGAACCAGGTAGAGGTTCGGAACCCGGAATTGGTTGGAATACCGTGCGCGAAGTTGCTAAGTATCATCAAGTATGGGTTTTAACTCGTCCTGATGAAAGTAAAACAGAAATTGAAGCTGAATTAGCCCGCAACCCAGTACCAAATTTACACTTTGTGTATTTCACTTTACCTATATGGGGTAGTGGTTGGCGATGGGGACAATCGGGAGCGATGCAGGTTCACCATTACCTATGGCAAATTCAAGCATACTTTGTAGCTAGAAAATTACATCTTCAAATAGGTTTTGATGTAATTCATCACGTAACGTTTGCTAAATATTCAAACCCCAGTTTTCTTTCTTTTCTACCAATACCTTTTGTTTGGGGACCTCTTGCTGGGGGAGAATCAACACCATCTGAGTTTTGGCAAGATATTAACTGGTCTGCAAAGTCTTACGAAACTGCCCGGAATTTGGCTCGCTTTTTAGGAGAATTAGACCCTTTTGTACGTTTAACAGCTAAAAGAAGCAGCATAATTCAAGCTACAACAGAAGAGACTGCTCAACGACTTCATAAGATGGGTATAAAGGATGTTGGGGTTGTAGCGGCAATTGGTTTACCCCAACAAGACATCAACTTTCTCTCAGAATACAGCATACCAGATGCAAATCCAATCCGATTTATCAGCATAGGTAGACTTTTGCACTGGAAAGGTTTTCATTTAGGTTTACGTGCTTTTGCTTCTTCAAATCTACAGGACACGGAATACTGGATTTTAGGTGATGGAGCCGAATTCAATCTACTTCAGAATTTAGCAAAAATTTTAGGTATTTCTCAACGAGTTAAGTTCTGGGGAAAACTATCTAGAAAAGAGACTTTAGCAAAGTTAAAATATTGTCACGTTCTAGTTCATCCGAGTTTACATGATTCTGGTGGTTGGGTATGTCTGGAAGCTATGGCAGCAGCACGTCCGGTTATCTGTCTGGATTTGGGCGGACCTGGAGTACAAGTGACCGCAGAAACAGGCTTTAAAATTGAAGCATTAAACCCTCAAGAGGCTGTAAAAAATATAGCTGCTTCAATGACTCAACTAGTAGAAAACCCTCAGATGCGGATATATATGGGTAAGTCTGGTCGTAAACTCGTGCGCGAAACATATAGTTGGCAAGCAAGAGGTGAGCGTTTGAGCCAACTTTACAAACAGATTATCAATAATTAAGATTGTAGACCTCAATGTTCACCTAAATCAATAGCTACAAAAGTTACAAATTTATTAGAAACAGGCATCTATTTTTTCATCAACTATCTAACTTTGCTTTACCTTCAGCATGAGTAAATGCTAATGCGTATTTTGACTATTCATAACCGCTATAAAGTTCGAGGTGGAGAAGAAGAATGCTATGAAGCCGAGGTTAATCTCTTACAAAAAATGGGATTAATAGTTGAAGTGTATGAAGAAAATAATAATTATCTTACAGGCTTAAACACAGCAGCTTTAGCTGCTAAAACAATTTGGTCGCAAAAGACTTATGAAAACATTAGAAATCGCTTAAAAAAAGGCAAATTAGATATTGTTCATGTACACAATTTTTTCCCTTTAATTTCTCCATCGGTTTATTACGCCGCAAAAGCTGAAGGAATTCCTGTAGTTCAAACCTTACATAACTACCGTCTTTTGTGCCCTAATGGACTTTTTTTTCGCGACAATCAACTTTGCGAGCAATGTACGGGAAAAGTAATTCCATACCCTGGAATAATAGGTGGTTGTTACCGCAATAGTCAAGTTGCAAGTGCAGGTGTTGCAACCATGTTGGGTATGCATCGGGCTATGAGAACCTGGACGGAAATGGTTGATTTATATGTTTGTTTAACAGAATTTGCTAAGCAGAAATTTATAGGAGGAGGTCTTCCGGCTAGTAAGGTTATAGTTAAACCAAATTTTGTTAATTTCGATTCTGGTATGGGATTGGGTAATGGTGGTTATGCTCTGTTTGTTGGTAGACTTTCAACAGAAAAAGGTTTAGATACTTTACTTACAGCTTGGGAACATCTAGGTCAATATATTCCCTTGAAAATTGTCGGTGATGGTCCGCTAGCTGACTACGTTGCTCAAACAGTAAAAACTCTTCCTCAAGTAGAATGGCTGGGACACAAATCTTTAAGCCAAGTATATGCTTTGATGGGAGAAGCTATGTTTTTAGTCTTTCCATCAAAATGGTATGAAACCTTTGGTCGGGTCGCAATCGAAGCTTTTGCTAAGGGGACTCCTGTAATTGCTGCTAATATTGGCGCGATTTCAGAAATAGTCACAAACGGTAGAACTGGACTTCATTTTCAACCAGGAATTCCAGAGGATTTAGTAGATAAAGTGAAGTGGATTTTAGGGAATCCAGAAAAGCTGGCTCAAATGAGAATAGAAGCACGATTGGAATTTGAAGCTAAGTATAATGCTCAAAAAAATTACGAGCAACTAATGAAGATTTATGCTAATGCTAAAATAGCTTCTACAAAACTCTGAATTTGCTGTTGAGAAATAAAGCAATTCACTGTAGTTTTTTTTCAGTTATTTCTAAAGATAAAATTCAGAATAATTGGAGTAAATATATTTTTATTGAGATTATAAAAATATATTAAATAAATAAGAACCAACTTTAATTACAAAAAATATATGTTTTGTAAATATTGAATAAAAGTATAGTAAATATCTTGTTTCTATTAATCAGTCATTATAACTTTAAGTGACAATTGTAATTTTTATAGATAAATGCTTGAAATTTTTTTTTCGTGCATCTTACCAAAATAAAAATGAAATTTAAATAATTATAGGAGATAAAATGCTTATTAGCATCTCTGGCTTATCTGGTAGCGGTAAAGATACAAGCGCTCAATATTTAAATAAGCGAGGGTTTAAAATTTTTTCTTGGGGTACTGCTCTTAGATTACATATAGCGAGAAAATTTCCAACACCACTTCCCCTTCAGTATCAACAAGCTATAGAATTGGTCCCAAGTTATTTGGAAGCAGATAAAGAATGGGAAAAAGAATCGGGATTTTTAGATCAACTTACAGCAACTTCTGCTTCAGATAGAGAGCAAATCTACCATCAGAACATAGTAAGTCTAGAAAAAATATTATTGCAAGGAACGGATATCGTTATCAATGACACTCGATTTCCTAGAGAATTTGATATAG
>CAKZYM010000483.1 GCA_937884685.1 uncultured Calothrix sp. | reverse complement strand
GTTGGTGCATCAACTATTGGGTCATGCATCTTAAGACGGGCTATGCCTGCTATTGCTGGAAGGAGCCTAGAATCCTCACACCTTTAGGCTGAGGAGTATGTCAATAATAATCGTTGATGGTAGATGAAAAGATGATAACTGTATTAATTTCCAAAAGTTTCTAGGTGCTAACTTTAGTCCTCAGATAAGAGGGGCTAAATCCCTAACTATGAACCGATTATTCTAGGGATTAAATGGTAAAGAGGAATGATGCAAATCTATCAGCAGCTTTCCATCCTCGCTTTTACGATAGCCAAAAGTATATTCGACTTTAGTTTCTTTATTCGTATTGGCATCAGTAAAATAGTAGTTTCCCATAGCTACTGCATCGCTACAACTAACGCTGACACCAGCATTTTCAAATCGGACTTTACTCCAAGGTTGAAGTGCAAACCCTTTGTCTTCAGAAATTTTACCTTTGACAAAGTAGGATAAGGCATCTTCTTCCGTCAAACGAAATTGTCCTTCTGCGGCTTTTGTGGGTTTAAACAAAACTTTACCTTCGTCATAACCATATAAATTATCAACAGTATTTGCTGCTACGGTTTTATAGTCTCCTTTATTTTTATATGTTTCACCAATTTCAACAATTGCATTAGCCCAAGTTTCTTGAGCCTTGATGACTTCTTTTTCGGTAATACAATTATTTGAAACCTGTGAATTGCTTGAATTATTTGAAGTTTGTGAATCAGCGTCATTCGCTGAAGATCCATTCTCGTTGCAAGATGCAGCTAGTATACTTCCTGGAATCAATACTAAGCCTAATACTGCCAATTTAAATAATTTCATTCTTTTTTACTTGTGTATGTATGAGAAAACTAGCTCTATTTGGGTCAAATATTATGTAATTACTAACCTTGAGAAGCCAAAACACGTCTTTTATATCACAAAAAAAACAGAAGTGAATCACATGAATAAGTGTTCGTCACAAAAAAATAAATATTTTTTGATGGTAGGTTAATGAATCGATGAATAAAGGGAATTAACGATAGAAAGCTTATAAAACTTTAGATAAGGAAACAGATTTTTCAGATAAAGGCGGATTTTGCGCTATTCCCGTCAATGAAAAATCGGTCGCTGACGGTGTGGTGGAAGCGATTATTTTTCCTTGGGAGATGACGTAAAGAGGTTGAATACGAGTACGAATAGCATCGTAGTAATCTTCTGAATCTAAGACAAGTAAAGAAGCAGGTTTTCCAACTTCCAAACCATATTTGTCTTGTAAATTCAATGTTTTAGCTCCGTTATCTGTAACCATTTGATAACAAGCATCAATTTCCTCACGTCCGGTCATATGACAAATATGTACTCCCATATGAGCAACATCTAACATACTTCCCGTTCCCAAACTGTACCAAGGGTCTTGGACGCAATCGTGACCGAAGCTAATATTCAGACCATTTTGCCATAGTTCCTTAACGCGAGTAACTCCCCGACGTTTGGGGTAAGTATCCGCACGTCCCTGTAAGGTAATATTAATCAGTGGATTGGCGATAAAGTTAATTTGAGCGCGTTGAAGAAAACCCATTAATTTAAACGCATAGGCATTATTATAAGAACCAAAAGCAGTTGTATGACTGGCTGTAACTTTACTACCATTTTTTTTACGAATAGCTTCAGCTGCAACAACTTCTAAAAATCGCGATTGTTCATCGTCGATTTCGTCACAATGAATATCAATTAAGCGATTATATTTTTCTGCTAATTCAAATATTGTTTGTACCGAACGGACACCATCTTCTCTGGTTAATTCATAATGGGGAATTCCTCCCACAGCATCAGCACCCATTTCCAAAGCTTTTTCTAATAAAATCTGATTGTTTTGATGTGAATAAATTCCATCCTGGGGAAATGCTACTACCTGTACTGTAATCCAATCTTTGACTTCATCCCGCAATTCTAATAAAGCTTTTAAAGCAATTAACTGCGGCTCGCTGACATCTGCATGAGTTCTGACAAATAATATACCTTGAGCCGCTTGTTGCTTCAACATTGTCAAAGCGCGATTTTTCACGTCTTCTAGGGAAATTTCACGTTTGCGATCGCCCCAAATTTTAATTCCCTCAAATAGCGTCCCAGACTGATTCCAACGCGGTTCTCCTGCTGTCAATACGGAATCTAAATGAATGTGGGATTCAACAAAGGGAGGTGAAACTAATTTTTCTGATAAATCAAGTTCTTGATGAGCAGATTCTTTTAAATTTGGGGAAATTGCGGTAATTTGACCATCTTTGATAGCAATATCTACAGTTTTGCATTCTTCAGTATTAAATGAAACTAACTTACCCCGACGCAGGATTAAATCACAACTATATTCGGTCATTCGATTTTGGATTT
>CAKZYM010000482.1 GCA_937884685.1 uncultured Calothrix sp. | reverse complement strand
TGAAGGTGTAATTTGAATATCTGTTTTTCGATTGTCCAGGTTTGTCGAACGACAGATTATTTAATATGAAGAGCTATTTAAAGTTGTTTTTTACAGCTTTCTATATACAAGGGTTTAGCTAGAAACATCTGGAACTACCAGAGGATTGGAATATTCTCGAATCGAGTTAATTTTACCTTTCTCTAACTCAACGAAAAATACGTACCGATTCTGATAAGGCTTTTGATTACTCGCGATGATAAAATCACCTTTAGTTTCGACGATTACAACATTATCAAATTTCGACTCGCGAATAACTGTATCGACAAAGCGACTCTGAGAAAACACATCGAAAATATTATTGATATAACCATTTACTTGTTCTCGACCCTTAAATACCGTTGCTTCAGATTGAGAAAAAGGTAATTCAAAAGTAATATCTTCTGCAACCAATTGATTAAACTTATCTATATCTTGAGTTTCAACTGCTTTAATCAGTTCTTGAGCTATTCTAATAGGTCTTGTGGAGGGTTTTCTACGTCTAGTTTTAGCTACTACAGCACCTGATGATGGTGTGAAATTTTGCTGGGTGATGAAAGATAAACTAACACAAAGCAGACAAGCACTGGTTATGGTTAGTAAAGTTTTCCGATTCATGTTGGTTTTGATTCGATACACTCTTCACGAATTAAGTTTATAACAATATCTGCTCCTGAATCTATCAAAAGTACTAATTTTGAAAGCACCTAAGCCAACATACCATTTTGAATATCTATTTTTCGATTGTCCGGGTTTGTCGAACGACAGATTATTTAATATGAAGAGCAATTTAAAGTTGTTTTTTACAGCTTTCTATATACAAGGGTGAGTGAGAATAAAATCAAAGCTTTATTTCACAGCTAATATTGAGGGTGTAATTTGAATATCTGTTTTTCGATTGTCCGGGATTGCCGAACGACAGATGGTTTAATACAAAGTAAATTTGATTTTAACGAGTTTATATATAGATGC
The DNA here is from genome assembly GCA_937884685.1 of uncultured Calothrix sp. GTDB lineage: Bacteria > Cyanobacteriota > Cyanobacteriia > Cyanobacteriales > Nostocaceae > Rivularia. Next base: position 2,902 of record CAKZYM010000482.1, on the reverse strand, counting down.
CAAAAGCCCGGTCAATTACGACTGGGCTTTAAGGTTGGGGTAAGTCCCCGTGGCTATTTATAAAAGTGATTCATAATCGGTTGTTCTGATAATGACTACCACGTCTAATTAAATGATTTCGGAAAATTAGAAATTAATCAAATTTTACCCCAAAGTCAACTCCTAGTACTTCTTCTATCCTTTTCAAGGTTTCAACAGGTAACGCTTTTGTTTCTTCTGCTTCAATTCTGTACCAATTCATCGTACTCATAGGCATTTGACGACAAATTTCAGCCAGCGAACGACTATCAGTTTCTCTCGCTTGACGAATGCGATCGCCTAGTTTTGGTACTTCAATCTCAATAACTTTCCTGACCTTCATCAATATTTTTGCAACTCCTATACCCTCCTTTGTTTTAAATCATCACGTTACACTTGATAAGTATAAAAGCGTAACGTTATACTTTGCAATTAATATGTAGAAGCGATTGCTCTCCCGCTTTTACCAACTGTTAACCCAAGTATCTTGAGCAAACAAATTGTGGTGCAGTAGCTATGACAGATAATCCTCAAACTAAATTTGATTCACCTTGGAAGGATGTTTTAGAACGATATTTTGAAGACTTCATGTTGTTCTTTTTTCCCCAAGCACATCGAAGAATTGATTGGACTAGAAAAGTTGAATTTCTCGATAAAGAACTTCTTTCTGTTGTTGGTGATGCGGAAATTGGTACAAGATTTGCGGATAAATTAGTCAAAGTTTATCGCATTTCTGGTGAAGAAAATTGGATACTTATTCACGTTGAAATACAAAGTCAGGAAGAAGCCGAATTTGCTTTAAGAATGTACACTTATAATTATCGGATTTACGATAAATATCAAAAGTTTGTAGTCTCATTAGCAATTCTTGGCGATGCAAACCCAAATTGGCGACCATCACAATTTAACCGTCAACTATTTGGTTGTGGAATAAGTTTTTGGTTTCCGGTAGTAAAATTGCTAGACTACGAACAAAGGTTATCCGAACTTGAACAAAACCGTAACCCATTTGCTACAGTGGTTATGGCGCATCTACAAGCCAAAGCAACAGCCAGTAACCGTATAGAACGAAAGCAACAAAAACTTAATTTAGTAAAGAAGTTGTATGAGTTAGGATTTGAGCAGGATTCGATAATTATATTATTTCGATTTATCGATTGGATGTTAACTTTACCCGCCGATTTAGCAAAAGAATTTTGGCAAGAATACAGCGATTTTGAGGAGTCAAAACGTATGAAATATGTAACGAGTGTTGAACGTATTGGAATTGAGAAAGGTACTCGCAAAGGATTATTGCAAGGAATCGATACTTGTTTGCAGTTGAAGTTTAATACAATACACCAAGAGTTACTAGAAGAAATTTCTCAAATTCAAGAAAACGAGCAATTAGAAACAATTTTAACTGCATTAAAAACAGTTAACACTGTGGAAGAATTAAGAGAAACTTATCGCTCGGAAATTGAATAAGCTTTCTTGAGAAACAAGGCTAATAACAATTTATATAATTTACACCCTCGGTAATGGGGGTTGTTTTTTTGACTTTTAATACCTGTTAAAACTGGTAAAAAAGCTATTAATTCTGGGGAAAACCTGAAAGTAGCAAAATTGATTTTATAAGGGTGGGGAAGAATAAATTTAAAGCTGTATTTCACAGATAATATTGAAGGTATAATTTGAATATCTGTTTTTCGATTGTCCGGGATTAATGACACTATCGTGTCACGCTTCGCTAACGAAAGATAGATGATTTAATATAAAGCTTGATTCAAAGTTGTTTTCAACGAGTTTAATTTATCATCTACTCCCTAATGCTTTAAAAACACTAAACAACTATATAACTGAAAAGCATTATCCCAACTAGTCTTATCTCTACGAAATATATGAACGTGGGATTGAATTTGATTTAAAACTTCGGTTTGGTCGAGCATTGTTTCAGCGAAGGGGGTAAAATCTGACCAAATTTTTACTTGTGGTAATTTTGTTTTGAGAAAGTTGATTAAATTATTCCAATTAATTCTAATAGTATTTTGGCTGTTTTGGGGAGAGATTGCGACTCCCTTATTAAAGTTATAGCCGTTGTCATAAATTCTTAAAATACAGTTTCTCTTGGGTAAATGTAAATCGCAAAAATGGAAGTAATCTTGAGTTTGGGTTTTACGTTGTAATTTACCTCTTGCGTTTAAATCTACAACTTCCTCAAAAATCGGTAATAATCCTTGAACTTGAGCGGTGACTTCCGACCATTTGAATTCGAGAGAACCAAGCTGCTTATCTTGATTTTCACATACAACAGTTACTTTATCACCAAAATCTTTGAAATAATTAACTTGAAAAACTTCTATTTGGTTAACTTTGGTTAAAGTCGTCCAGAAACAGGGGATGTTTGAATTAAGTAATTGTTCTCCATAAAATTTTAATTCACCCAAAGCACCGCTACGATATAATCTCCAACCGCGACTGGGTAATGATAATCTAGCGGTATAAGCATCTACTCCTATAATGCTGGCTAATTTTTGTGCTGCTGATTTTTTTAATTCGTTAGAAATGGGTTCCAAAATTAATACAGCACTTTCTTGATTTTCAGGGTTTGATTTAGCTTGAGCAATTTTATCTTGTCGCTGCTTTTTTTCAATATCTTCTAATCGCTGTAAACCTTGACGTGCTTGAGTAATTATTTTGTTATTAGTACTATCTCGTAATAGTTTAAGATAAACTTTTTCAGCTTTCTCGTGTTTTCCCGATACTTCGTGTAATTTTCCCAGATAAAGCTGTACCTGTGGATTTTCGGGGGAATCTTTTAATAACTGTTTTAATAAATTTGCTGCTGTACGATAGTCTTTATTTTCAAATGCAGATGCAACTTGGTCAATCATCACTAAATTTT
>CAKZYM010000481.1 GCA_937884685.1 uncultured Calothrix sp. | reverse complement strand
CAATTGTGCGGGATGAGAATACAAAGGACAGCCATTTGTTTCCAGCCCTTCACCTTTTTCCGGGCCACCTTTATAACATTGATAGGTATTGCAACTGGCAGAACAAATACCTTGTTGCGCTCTTAATTCCGTCATTGATAGCTTAGCAAACAAGCCATTCATTCCCCCAATCGGACATAAATATCGACACCAAAATCTTCTTTCAAAAATAGCCGAGCAAATCATTGCTCCAGCGGTAATTAATAACAGCAAACAAGCACTTAAATAAGCTGTATTTTCTAAATTCCATAACTCTTCCCAAAGAAAAATGAGAGTAAACATCGCGAATAAAAACCATCCACCCCATTTTTCCGCTTGCTGTCTCGGCCAGGATTGAAGTTTTCTCGGAAACAGCCATAATGATAACTTCTGCGTAACTTCACCGTAAATCATAAACGGACAAAACGCGCACCAAATCCGTCCTAAAAACGGGAAGAGAAACAGAAAAAACGGCCACCACCAAGCCCAAAATAGATTTAATCCGAAATTCTTATCTCTGGTTTGCGGTCCTAAAAATAAAATTCCCACAAGAACCGCAAAAGCAACGAAAGTAAAACCGTAATTTATCCTATCCGGGAACCAAGGACTGCGAAGAAACTTTCTTAATCGGGGATAACCATTTAATAAATTGAAGCGAAACCGTTTTTTCTTAGTATCAGCAGACCAAAAAATCTCTTCCGTTAATTGTTTTGCTCCATCAGCTTGGACAATCGCTCTTTCTACCAAGCTTTTTAACTCTTTTAAATTACCGGGAAAATCATAAGACTGTAATCTTCGTAAAGCTTCCGGTGTCACCCTTGGTTTATTAATTCCTTCCTGACGACAGTAAAGACTAATATTGTATTCAACAATCGCTTTAATATCTTTTTTCCGAACTCGTACCGGTGGAGCTTTAATAGTTTTATCAACAGCTTTTTGAATTAACGGTTGAGCTTGTTCTGAAATAATTAAAATTCTAGCTTTATTTATATAAGATTCGGGTTCGGGTTGTCCTTCCCGAGTCACCGGTTTATAACTACCAGTTTCGATAAATTCAGCTAATTTCGGTAATAATTCCGCAGGTGTTTCCTGAATATTATTTAAGACTAAAGTACCTTCCCCCAACCATCTAATTAACCCCGCTTTTCCCCCCACACGTCCAAATAAATCCGCACCGCTAGTCTGTAAAATACCACAATCTACTTTAATAATTGCTTCTCGACGAAAATCCGAACCAAAGTGAATTAAAGCAGCAATATTATCTTTTTCTAAACCAGGTTCGCCAAATATTAAAATAGATTCTCTATTGTCAGAAGCTTGACGAATTTGTTCTCGCAACTTCATAGCATAACGACTACTTCCTACAACTCCTCGTTGTGCTTTAGTAATTAAATAAGGACGTAAAGCAATCGAGCGTTCTTGTTCGTAATTAAGCGCAGATTCTAGCTGAGCAACTTCTTGAGCTAATCCACGAGAAATACTTTTTTGAATTTGAGGATATTTTGTCACTAATTCCTTAAATTTATCAGCAGGTATTATCCAAAAACAAGATTCGCTCAAAGATGTAACAGAACACTTAGTTAACTCATCCAAAGTTAACTCTTGAAGATTGATTATTGTACCGGGAAGTAAACCACAATTGAGAGTGTGATTACTTTTGTCTTCACTACTACTTTCTACTTGACCTTCTAATAATATATAAAGCGCTTCTGGTGCAGTTTCTTCTGCAAATAAACGCTCATTTTCTGGAATAATTTTTTCTTCAACAGCTTCAGCAATTGCTGATAAAGGTTCAGTTTCAAGAATTCCTAAAGCAGTACCTTCTTGGAGCCAAGTTAGTTTGTCGGAAGTGTTCATGTTCCCCTCGATTTTGGGAGATTTAGCAGATGGTTGGATGAGAATTCTTTATTGCAACGGATAAAATTCTCTTAGCATTAAAGTGGTTGGTGTAGTGTAATTGTGCAAAGAGAATTAATATTAATCGCAGCCTATTACATACACACAAATACCGTCGAGGGTTGCAAACCCCCGTCTAATAGCAAAAGTCAAAGACGACTGGGTAGGAACTGTCTACTTAAGCAGACTTGAGCTATTAGCCTGGGATTTGAATCCCATGTGATGTTGGGTTGAACGAAGTTAAACCCGACCTACCTCATAGGTAATCTTTCACTGATATTGCATATTGAACATGAATTTGAACGAAAAACTTGAGGAACTATCTATAAACCCTCAGTGAAAGAGAAATTAAGCGGATTGAGATAGAATTAAAAACAGTTTTTCCAGAAGACTATCGACTGTTTCTTAACACTTATGGAAAATCCGATTTTGAAGAGTATGCTGGGTACTCAACTGACAATGGAGGAATTTATCCTGGTACATTCTTTGGAAAAAATATTGAAAAAGCAATTTCAGAATATAGGGAAAGACTTCCTGCTTTGATAATTCCAATTAATGAAGATGCAGCAAACAATTTGATTTGTCTCTCATTAAGAAAAGATGATTTTGGAGAAATCTATTTTCAGAATCATTCTATTGGGTGGGATGAATTTGGTGACATTGAAAATTCAAAGCTTAAAACTTGTTTTCGTTTTGCTGATAGTTTTTCAAGCTTTATCTATGGATTAGAAATTAAGTAGAGCCATTCTCAAAATGGTCTAATTCACAATCGCAATTCAAACCATGGTAAAACATCTTTCCCAAAAAGCGTTATTGGAATATTAAACACTTCCACCGATTGATTTTGACGATAAATTTCAACTTGTTTATCTTGAGGATTAATTAACCATGGTGCGTTACGGCAATATCAACATAATTCAAATTATCAACATTTTTCATGCCGTAACACACCCTACAAAATCATTTCCCTATTTACAATAAGTTCAATCCAAAATTAAATAACTCCTAACTCTTTCTAATCAGTCACCGCACACAAACTACTAGAAGAAACCAACTTGGCATACTTCGCCAAAATACCCTTTGTATATCTTGGTTCCGGTGCTTTCCAATCCACCCGACGTTTAGCTATTTCCTCGTCAGATACTTCCAAACGTAATAACCTCGCATTCGCATCAATCGTAATAATATCTCCCTCTTTCACTAGCGCTATAGTTCCACCCACAGCTGCTTCCGGAGCGACATGTCCGACAACCCTTCCGTAACTTCCCCCAGAAAAACGTCCGTCGGTTATCAAACCCACACTATCACCCAAACGCGCTCCAATTATCGCAGGGGTAGGTTGGGTTTCACTCCGTTCAACCCAACATTGCTCTGGGTTGTGCCTCCCGGCACACCTATGGTAAACGTTTCTCAAACCAGCCTACAATTTTTAGGCAATTTTAGAGCGGGAGGGGAGCAATAATTTACAATCGCAATTCAAACCCAACTAAAACATCTTCCCCAGAAAGTTTTATCGGAATTTTAATGACTTCTACCGATTGATTCTGACGATAAATTTCTATTTGTTTATCTTGAGGATTAATTAGCCAACCCAAAGGCACACCATTCTCTAAATACTCCAGCATTTTATCTTGGAGAGGTTTTAAACGGTCGCTTTCAGAGCGAAGTTCAAGTACAAAATCGGGTGCTAGCGGTGGAAATTTTTTACGTTCTTCCAAGCTTAAAGCTTCCCAACGTTCCAACTTTACCCAAGCTGCATCGGGAGAACGTTTTGCACCATTAGGTAACTTAAATATAGTAGAAGAACTAAAAACTTTTCCTAACCCGGTTTGACGATTCCAAATATTCAAATCAGTAATCAAATCAGCTTCTTGATTTCCACTTTCCCCTCCCACTAGTGGCACAATAATTAATTCCCCCGTAGCATTTAACTCTAAACTTAAATCCCAATTTACCGCGCAAAGTTGATAAAATTGCTCGTCACTTAAATTTATAATTGGTTCTAAATTTAGGACAACGGTATTCATAACTTTAATGGCAATTGGAAATTGGGCATTGGTCATCGGGGATAATAAAAGAGGGAAAGAATGGTAATTAGAAACTCTTAACTAATAGCTCCTTATTCTGAATCCCGCATCCAAAATCCAAAATAGAATAACTCCTAAATCATAACTATTTTATTCCCAATGCCCTATTCCCCATCCCCCATGCCCAAATTTTAATCAGTAACCGCACCCAAACTACTAGAAGAAACCAACTTGGCATACTTCGCCAAAATACCTTTTGTATATCTTGGTTCCGGTGCTTTCCAATCCACCCGACGTTTAGCTATTTCTTCGTCGGATACTTCCAACCTTAATAACCTCGCATTCGCATCGATAGTAATAGTATCCCCTTCTTTCACTAGCGCTATAGTTCCACCCACAGCTGCTTCCGGAGCGACATGTCCGACAACCCTTCCGTAACTTCCCCCAGAAAAACGTCCGTCGGTTATCAAACCCACACTATCACCCAAACGCGCTCCAATTATCGCAGCCGTCGGAGCCAACATTTCCCGCATTCCCGGACCTCCTTTCGGTCCTTCATAGCGAATTACTATCACGTCACCAGCCTTAATTTTTCCCGATAATATCGCATCCAAACAAGATTCTTCCGATTCAAATACCCGAGCCGGACCAGTTATCTTCGGCATCTTCACACCGGTAATTTTTGCAACCGCTCCCTCAGCAGCTAAATTACCCTTAAGAATCGCTAAATGTCCTTGTTTGTACATCGGATTATTCCAAGGACGAATTACATCTTGGTCCGCTGGTGGCTCCTCCGGGATATCAGCCAAGACTTCCCCGATAGTTTGACCGCTAATCGTCATACAGTCACCGTGCAACAAATCATGAGCCAGCAACATTTTCATTACTTGTGGAATCCCACCCACCTTATGTAAATCTACGGCAACGTAACGACCGCTAGGTTTTAAATCACACAATACCGGCACTCTACCGCGAATAGTTTCAAAATCATCAATAGTTAAATTCACACCAGCAGCATTGGCAATGGCTAAGAAGTGAAGTACCGAATTTGTGGAACCACCAACCGCCATAATTACAGAAATAGCATTTTCTATAGACTTACGAGTAATAATTTGACGGGGTAAAATTTGCTTGCGTATCGCCTCCACCAAAACAGTAGCAGACTTCTGGGTACTATCAGCTTTTTCAGCATCTTCAGCAGCCATAGTAGAAGAATAAGGTAAACTCATACCCAAAGCTTCAAAAGCAGAAGACATAGTATTAGCTGTATACATTCCCCCGCAAGAACCAGCACCGGGACAAGCATTTTTCTCCACAGCCATCAATTCATCTTCACTGATATTACCAGCGCTATATTCCCCAACCGCTTCAAAAGAACTGACAACAGTTAAATCCTTTCCATCATGATGACCGGGCTTAATCGTCCCACCATAAACAAAAATCGCCGGAATATTCATTCGAGCCATAGCAATCATAGCTCCCGGCATATTTTTATCACAACCACCGATAGCCAAAACCCCATCCATGCTTTGACCGGTACAAGCAGTTTCAATTGAATCCGCAATTACCTCACGCGACACCAGGGAATACTTCATTCCCTCAGTTCCCATGGAAATACCATCGCTGATAGTAATAGTACCGAACAATTGCGGCATCGCATCAGCATTGCGAACCCCTGTTTCAGCCCTTTGAGCCAAAATATTAATCCCCATATTGCAAGGAGTAATAGTACTAAAACTATTAGCAATTCCCACAATCGGCTTAGTAAAATCATTATCTCCAAAACCAACCGCTCGCAACATTGCTCGATTTGGCGAACGTTGCACCCCTTGTGTTACAACCCGGCTTTTCAAATTATCAGACATATTGTGTTCCCCTCCGCGCCAATATTTATCCACAAAGCGCTTTCAAATCTAGTAGATTATCTCAAAATATCAAAAACTCTCTAGCGCTAGTGTTTAGGCAAAAAAAATTATTATTTGGAAGTTTGGGAATTTCTGATTGGTTTCTCTAGCGCTAGGGTTTTGATAACAAATTGTGATTTAGGATTGATAATTGC
>CAKZYM010000480.1 GCA_937884685.1 uncultured Calothrix sp. | reverse complement strand
AATATAAACTTTTTAATTGATAATTTTTCTACTATTTTTTTATATAAATAAGTAGTTAAACATAATTAATTACACAACGTCCGAAGCCGAGTTTAACGGAGTGAAACGAATAAATTGCAAGGGTTAGGATTAATTTTCTTAGCTCCTAATAAGGGTAAATAATTTTGTTCACTTACTTAATTAAAAATTTCAATATTTCGACCATAAATTATGTTGGGTTAGGTCGCATTTTTTAATTATAGTTATCAATCAAATTTACTTTATGCTCCTAACCCAACCTACGAACTAAGAATTACAATCCAAAATCCAAAATCCGAAATCCAAAATTTAATAATGCGTTCCTGTCTTCCGATAATGTACTGCTGTAACTCCTTCTTTATTCAATACTTTTCCGTTATCAACGGTGGCATAAACTAGCCAGTGGTCGCCACATTCCATCCGTGAATTTACTGAGCATTCAACGTAAGACAAAGCATCTGTAAGAGCGGGGGAGCCATTTTCAGCTTCTTCGGTTTCAACTCCTGCAAATCTATCTTCACCGGGACTAAAGGGTTTGAGAAAATGTTTCATCATTCCCAAGTGACCGCCTTCTTTTAATACATTCAACACAAATCCGCTGCCGGAATGCATTAATGATTCTAAGGCTCTATCTTTAGCAACAGCGATGGTTAAACCGGGTGGATTGAAACTAGCTTGAGATACCCAGGAAGCTAACATAGCGCTGGAAACATCTCCTTGTTTTGCTGTCACTACACATAAGGAACCAATAATTCTTCCCACTGCTTGTTCCACAGTTGTGGAAGGTTGAGCGGGTGCTTTTACTTTTTTGGCTTTTTTCAATGCTTGAGCAAAATCGACTCCTGCTTCTTCACACATTTGCAGGGTTTTTTCGTCGGGTTTGAATTTGACTCGAATTGGGTCGAATCCAAAGCGGAATCCAGCATCTTTAAGTTTGCTTTCTAATATATCTACTGCTTCTCCACTCCAACCAAAGGAACCAAATACTCCAGCGGGTTTACTTTTGGCTGCTGTGGAAAGGATAATTCCCAAAGCTGTTTGAATCTGAGTTGGAGCGTGACCTCCGAGGGTAGGAGAACCAATTACAAAACCGGATGCTTTTTCAACTGCTGCTTTAATTTCTTCTGGTTCAACTGCTTCACAATTTATCGATTCTACAGCAACTCCAGCTTTTGTAATTCCCCGAGCAATGGCTTGAGCTAGGGTTGCTGTGTTTCCGTAAGCAGAAGCATAAATTAAGGCTACGTTATTATCTTGATTGGTTTGCTGTTTGCTCCATTCTCGGTAAGCTTCTGTTATGTCAATTAACCCTTCACGTACTAAAGGACCGTGGTTGGGAGCATATAACCTCAAAGATAAATCAGAAATTTTTTCTAAAGCCGTTTCTACTTGACGAGCGTGAGGAGCCATCAAGCAGTCATAATAATAGCGTCTATCTTCAACAAATATTTTCCAACCTTCATCAAATACTTGGTCTCCACAAATATGTGCCCCGAACAGTTTATCGGTATAGAGAATCTCGGTTTGTGGGTCGTAAGTACAAAGATGGTCTGGATAACGAGGATTGGGAGTCGGAATAAATTTGAGATTATGACCTTTTCCTAAATCTAACTTTTCTTCCCCTTTAATAACTATGATTGGTAAATCTTGGTTTTCTAAAGCTTTACGTAAATTAATTGCACCGGGATTAGAACAAACAAATTTTATCTGAGGAGCTATTTCAAGTAAAGCTTTTAAAGTCCCAGGACGGTTGGGATTAACGTGACCGACAATTACATAATCAATCTTGGTGACATCAAATCTTGCTTTTAAAGCATCTAAATATTTTTCTGTAAAAGTTTCCCCTGGAGGGTCAATCAATGCATTTTTATCGGCTTTGATTAAATAAGAATTAGCGGTGGTACCTTTACTCAGAGCGTATTCTATTTCAAATCTTAACCGCGTCCAACTACGGGAACGGATGGTGGTTGTATCTGTAGCGATGGGAAGAATTTGAACGTCGCGAGGTTTTGTTTCTGTCATTGGTAATTGGTAATAGGTAATGGGTAATAGGTAATTGGTAATGGGTAATGGGTAATTGGTAAGAAGTTATTAATTCTGCTATGAGAACAACTTTTTACCTTAAAAATATAAACCTATTGCCTTTTACCCTTCACCCTTTACCTATTACCTTTATTTACTGTTCACTGATAACTGTTAACTGTTCACTGATTAATAGTGATTTCCAACTTTTCTGTGATGTACAGCGGTTAATGCATCGGCTTTACTGACTTTACCTGCATCCACGGTGCTGTATACTACCCAATGGTCACCGGCATCCATTCTGCTGACAACTTCACATTCTACGTAGGCTAATGCATCGCTAAGTATGGGGACACCGTTTTCGGCTGGTTGGGTTTTCACTCCCTCAAAACGGTCTGCACCGGGACGGAATCTTTTGAGGAAGTGTTTCATTAAAGGTTGATAATTCCCTTCTTCGAGAATATTTAAAACGAATTTATCTCCAACCTGCATCAAGGATTCAATTGCTCTATCTTTTGCGACTGCAATCGTTAATCCCAAGGGTTTGAAACTAGCTTGGTTTACCCAGGATGCTAACATCGCACTTTTTACATCACCTTGTTGTGCGGTAATGATATATAAACCACCGCTCAATCTTCCCAAAGCTTTGTCTAAATCAGCATCAAGAGACTTCATGTTTTTGATGCTTTTGGCTCTATTCAATAATTGTCCTAAATCAGTTCCTGCTTCTTCACACTGCTTATAGGTAATCTCGTTTGGAGTTTCTTTAATTTTGATGGCTCCAAAAGCAGGTTTCAATCCCAACTCGCGGAATTTAACTAAAACTGGGTCGATTGGTTCGTCATCACCACCACCGGTTTCAAATAATCCGACTGCTTGTTTTTCGCCGACGGAACCTAATATAGTGCTGAAAGCAGTTTCTAATTTTGTATCGGATGCTGGTGGCATTCCTAAGATAATTCCAGTAAACCGACTTGCTTGTTCTCTTAATTCCTGTAAATCAATATCTTCGCTCAAATCTACCATTTCTACAGCAATTTCGGTTTTAGCAACACCGCTAGCTAATGCTTGAGCAAGTTTGTTGCTGTAACCGTATTCACCAACGTAGAAAATACCAACTGTCTTCTCAGCTTTGGCTTTATTCTTACTCCAATTGCGATATCTTCCGATTAATTCATCTACATTATGAGATAAAAGCGGGCCGTGTCCGGTTGCTACCATACCCACGGTTTCTAATTCACCCATACGTTTGAGAGCGGACATTACAGAACGAGCATTGGGAGCCATCAAACACTCGTAGTAATATTTATATTCTCCGCTAATTGCATTCAAATCTTCATCAAAGGTCGCATCGGAACAATAATGCATCCCGAAAGCATCGCAGGTGAAGAGAATTTTTGTTTTATGGTCGTATGTGAAAATTGTATCGGGCCAGTGTAGATTCGGAGCAATCACAAATTCAAGTTCGTGTCCGTTTCCTAAATCAAGGCGGTCGCTGTTCTTAACTAGTTGTTTTTTAAAAGGTTGGTGAACTAGATTTTCTAGAAATTGAATCGCTACTTTGGAACCAACTACGGTAACTTCGGGTGCTAGCTGTAAAAAATCTTTTACTAAACCGCTGTGGTCGGGTTCGGTATGACTAATTATCAAAAAATCGATTTCTGCTGGATTAATTAATCCGTTAAGAGTATCAAAATAAAGCTTGCGGAATTTTTCGTGAGAAGTATCGACTAAAGCTGTCTTTTCACCACGGAAGATAAATGTGTTATAGGTAGTAACATGATCCTAGCAGACCTCGATCTCAATTCTATCTCTATCCCAGTCCAGAGAACGGATTGCTGTTGTATTCTCAGCAATTTCCGCTGTCTGCATGGTGAGTTTTTTCACTACTTTATCGGTAACTGCTACCATAACTCGTCTCCTTAATAGATTTTTATAATTGGGTATTTATGCCTCAACTCTATTGTGACATGAGATAATTGTAAACTTTTATAAAAATTCTATCGGTGAGTTTA
>CAKZYM010000479.1 GCA_937884685.1 uncultured Calothrix sp. | reverse complement strand
CAAAAATAATAATCTTATCGTATTGGCTTGTCATATCTTCAAAACTCATAACCACGAGCATCTTATCAATATTTGGTTATTTGTTGATAGTGGTTAGTTGTTAGTTGATAGTTGATAGTTGTAAATAATTTATAACTGTTCCCTAATCCCCTTCTTCCTGGTTAGATGTTGGGTTACGGTTCAAATGTAGATTACTAGCTCAAAACTACATCTTTTCGCGAACCTAACCCAACCTACAAACTGATGTTGGGTTACGGTTCAAATTAAATTTATCGGTTTCTTAGCAGATTTGTTGTGAACCGAACCCAACCTACAAGCTATTCCGATTCCCAATTACCTATTACCCATTACCAACTTATAATTATTAAATGAAATTTTTATCTTTATTTTTTGCTACCTTACTCGCAGTAATCTTACTACCTACCCCGATGGTTGCTGCTGTTACTCCTATTACTCCTGGAGACAATCTCGTTGTTGAGGGAATTCCACCGATTCCTTCCGATTTAGTCCAAAAAGTCGAACGCTATACACAGTTCCGCAGTGCTGGAATCTCTAGCTGGCACCCCACAAAGCGCGAAATGCTGATTTCCACGCGCTTTGCAAATACGCGACAAACACATTACGTAAAATCTCCCCTGGCTACCCGTCAGCAGTTAACTTTCTTTCCCGAACCGGTTCGCGGTGCGAGTTTTCAACCAACTAACGGTAACTATTTTGTCTTTAGTAAAGATGCCGGAGGTAATGAATTTAACCAAAATTATCGCTATGACTTAGATACGGGTGAGGTTACTTTATTAACAGATGGTGAATCAAAAAACAGTCGCGGTGTTTGGTCAAATCGCGGTGATAGAATGATTTACACTTCTACTCGTCGCACTGTTAATGATGCTGATTTTTATATTATTAATCCAGAAAATCCCCAAAGTAATAAGCTATTAACTCAAAATCAAGGTGGTGGCTGGTATGGTTTGGATTGGTCACCGAATGATGATAAGTATTTAGTGTTGGAATACGTTTCGGTGAATGAAAGCTATCTGTGGTTGGTCGATACTACTACAGGTGAAAAGCAAAGATTATTACCTCAAAAAGGTGAGGAAAAAATTTCCTACGACGGTGCTTTTTTTAGTAAAGACGGTAAAGGATTATATGTCATCACCGACCGCGATTCCGAGTTTTCCCGGTTAGCTTATGTTGAACTCGATACTTTGGAGCATACCTATCTCAGTAAAAAATTTCGTTGGGATGTGAGCGATTTTGACCTTTCTGACGATGGTAATTTTTTGGCTTTTGTCACTAACGAAGATGGAACCGGAGTATTGCATATATTAAATACTGCTACCCGTCGTTTTAAACGTTTACCAAAACTTCCTGTCGGGCAAATTTACGGTATTAGATGGCATAATAACAACCGCGATTTAGGGTTTACACTGATTTCTGCAAAATATACAGCCGATGCATATTCTTTGAATATTCGTAATAACAAAGTTGAACGCTGGACATTGAGCGAAACTTGAGGAATAAATACCTGCAGTTTCTCAGATGCAGAATTGGTAAGGTGGAAGAGTTTTGATGATAGAACAATTTCCGGTTTTTTATATCGTCCTCCCGCCAAGTTTACAGGAAAACGTCCAGTAATAATCAACATTCACGGCGGTCCCGAATCGCAGTTTCGTCCTTCTTTTTTGGGGAGATACAATTACTACCTGAATGAATTGGGAGTTGCAGTTATATTTCCTAATGTTCGCGGTTCTACTGGATACGGAAAGACCTTTACTAAATTAGATAACGGTTTTCGTCGGGAAGATTCCGTCAAAGACATCGGTGCTTTACTCGATTGGATAGCAGAGCAGCAAGGATTAGATAAAGATAGAATTTTAGTCACCGGAGGAAGTTACGGTGGTTACATGTCCTTAGCAGTAGCGACGAAATATAGCGATAAAATCAAAGCTGCAATTGATATTGTCGGGATTTCCAATTTTGTTACTTTTCTAGAAAATACCAAAGGTTATCGCAGAGACTTGCGACGGGTAGAATATGGAGACGAAAGAGACCCGAAAATGAGAGAGTTTTTAGAAAAGATTTCTCCGACAAATAATGCAGAAAATATCAAAGTTCCCTTGTTTGTAATTCACGGTAAAAATGACCCGAGAGTTCCTTTAATTGAAGCCGAACAAATAGTAGAAACTGTGAGAAAAAATGATATCCCAGTGTGGTATTTAATGGCTAAAGATGAAGGTCATGGCTTTAGTAAAAAGAAGAATCGCGACTTTCAATTTTACTCTACCGTGATGTTTATTAAGGAGTTTTTAATTAATTAGGAGATTGGGCATGGGGGATTGGGCATGGGTAATATGTAATTACTAATAGCTATTATAAACCCGGTTTATGTTGATAAAAACAAAATTTTTCGTTACGTAATAAGTAAAAAATTGGGTTTCTAATAGTTATATCTTACCAATGCCCTATGCCCAATTTCCGCAATTATTAATTACCTTTTAACATCGTTTTAATTTGGTCGATTAAACTGGTACCACCCCAAATTAATGCTGCAAAAACTGAACCAATTAAAATTGCTGCTATCGAACAAATTGTTAAACCTGCTAAACTAATTGCACCGTCGTCTTCTAATAATCCAAATCCGGTTACGAAAATGCCGATTGCTGGTAATGTATTTGTTCCGGGGATGGGAATCATCATGAAGCTTGACATCAAAGCAATGGCTAATCCGATAATTATTTTCCCGGGAATAGTTGTACAAACAAATGGTAAACGGGGACGACTTACCGCTTCGATTTTCTGTAAGAAAGGTATTCCAGCTTTGACAAATTTTTGCGCTGTTTCTAGTTTAATTGGACGTTTGGCAAATTTTTCAGGTAGCCAAGGTTCTTCACGTCCTATAATTAATTGCGCTGCTAGAAATATCATTATAATTCCGAAAGGAATTGATATTACTGGTGCTGGAAGTGGTAAAGCTGAAGGTAAAGAGAGGATGACAAACAAAAATCCGAAAATTCTTTCCCCTGCTAAATCTAGGACATTTTCTAAAGTGACGGTATCACCACGTTCCTCTTCAAAAAAAAACCGGTTTAATTCTTTGGACAGTTTAGCCATAAGATTATTAAGAATACAGTTTTATCAAGCACAATATACAACCTGAAAATTAACTATACCGGAAGCGCTGCTTGTTTTCATCATGGGAAGATACTTAAAAGTTATTAGATTGTTCTGGAGTGCTGCTATTGCTGCTGAAATGGAGTACCGGGTCAATTTTATTATTGCGACTCTCAGCAGCGTAGGAAATCTTGCTGGGAGCTTGTTCAGCTTGTTTTTGTTTTACCGTACTGGCTATACTTTTTCAGATTGGAAATGGGAAGCTGCTTTAATTGTGGTGGGAATCTACACTTTATTGCAGGGGTTTGCAGAAACTTTCCTTTCTCCTAATTTAAATCGCATTGTGCGTCACGTACAGGAAGGTACCCTCGATTTTATTTTATTAAAACCCATCCGCAGCCAATTTTGGCTTTCTTCCCACACCGTTTCACCCTGGGGAGTGTCGGATTTGATTTTCGGTACGATTATGATTATTTACGCTGGTACTCTTCTGGAATTGGGAATCAGTGATTATCTTGTGAGTATTCCAGCGCTGTTTTTTGGTTTGGTAATTCTTTATAGCTTGTGGTTTATGTTGGGAGCTACGAGTATTTGGTTTGTGAAAATATATAATGTCACGGAAGTTTTGCGGGGATTGTTGGAAGCTGGAAGATTTCCGATGGTCGCTTATCCAGCAGCTTTTCGGATATTTTTTACTTTTGTGGTTCCGGTGGCTTTTTTAACCACTATTCCAGCGGAAGCGATGCTGGGTAGAACTCAAATTTCCTGGGTGATAGGTGCGGGAATTTTAGCTTTGGTGTTGTTTTTTGTTTCGTCGAGATTTTGGCGGTTTGCTTTGAGATATTATACTAGTGCTTCGAGTTAGGAAATATAATGAAAGTCCGTAAAATCATTAATATTATAGATTGTAGATTGTAGGTTGGGTTAGACGGACGAAAATATTC
>CAKZYM010000478.1 GCA_937884685.1 uncultured Calothrix sp. | reverse complement strand
CAGTAATTATATTAGTAGTAATTTTACTGAAGCCAAAACATCTTTACATAAGTTTTAATGTTTAAGTGAAAGTACTTTTATTATTTAATTTATTAGCTAATTACTTAACTATAATTACTTTCATATAAGAATTAATTTCCTAACTTTTGATTCTCTTTTCAGCTATAAATCCCTATTAGTGTAAGAGTTAGTTTCAGTTTTATGACTCTTACTAATTAAATAATTATTTTTGCTCAAATTTCCTATTAGTGTCAGAGTTCGTTTCAGTTTTTTATTCTTGCTAATTAAATACAGCATATTGCAGGTAAATAAAGTACAAACATAAATTATAAAACTCTTGTGGGGTGGACATCCCTGTCCGCCCAAATCTACCTCACAAAGATGAAATATGCTGTAATTAGTGTTGGCTTTGTGCTGCCTATTGATATTAATTATTCCTACTTTATTAGAAGTAATTCTAATTTCTTAACGGAGGAATTTATTAAGGGAGATAGATAGCTAATTTATAAACTAGAGTTAGCAATTATCTTAAGCTTTTTATAAATATGTGTTTATAAAAGAAAGATTTAGGAAAAATAAAATTAAAAATTTTATTAATCACCTCCCAGAGTATTTTATAAACGTAATTAAATGATGAAAACTTTAGCGCAACAAAAATGCTTATTTGTATAACTAAATTTTGAAGATACTATAGGTAAATTTTATGAAAATATTCTACGTTTTTCGGAAATATCTACTTACTATATAAGAAAATATTTATTTATTCTCTTATGGTTGAGATAAGAAAATAAAATGCAATCATTTTGTTATAAATTACTCACTTAACCCTCTAAAATAGCTCAAAAATTTTAGGTCGGTTTTTTCTTCAACTCAACATAGATTACACAGAATCAGGGATGCATTTGCAATTTACTAATTATCATGAAATTTGTATTTAATAGTCAAAAACTAAAACTCAAAAATAAATTAAACTTGTTACTAGCTGCTGGATTCAGCAGTGTAATGATATTCGGAACGGCAAGACCTTCTTATGCTGCTGATATTACCTTTCAATTTTCTACCTCTAAAACTGGTACAGCCCCTTTTACAAGCGATGATAATCCTGGGAATGACTCTAGTGAAACCAATAATATTGTCAGGACTCTAGATATCATTACTTACAAGTGGGATTATGCTGTTAACAATGGAGATGCCAATAATACGGTTTTAACTGCAACCATCTCTTCAGACCAAGAATGGACAGGGATTCCTCCTGCTTGTAACACAGCAGGTTCTAGCATTGCGATTAACCCTACAACTGGAGCGCAAACTTTAACTTGTGATGTTGGTAAAATTAGGAGTGGTAGTAATGGATTCATTGAAGCTACAGCTAGAGTAATTGGACAAAGACCAGATAATAGTTTTGTTGGCAATGGCGATATTGTTACAGCCGATGGTACATTTACAGCCGATGGAACTCCTACAGCCACAGACGATACGGTAGAAACTATTGTATCGGCAACTCCTAAAGCTGACTTACGCAAACCTCGTGCTTTTATCAGAGGTCAAGCTAAAGGGAGGGATGGAACTACTGATGGATTGCTAATACTTTACCCGATTAATATTGTTGTAGCTGGTGGTAAAGGTAGCGAACCTTTGGTAGGTGATATTAATATTACCGATACTTTTCTGTATGACGACGATGATAATACTGCAACACCTCCAATACCTTTACCTTCAGCAGAGATATATAACTGGAGGAGTGGTGAGCCTGGTTGCGGTTGGTTAGATCAAACTAATCGTCTCCGTTATGGTGGTTATCCCTACGGTAGGTTAACTAATCGTAATGGTACTCCTTATAGTACTCCCGAACGTGCAGCTGCGGACTCAGGAACCTGGACTTGTACTCAGAGTGCAGCAGGACAACCAATTAATATTAATATTACCGGAGCTAACACCACAGGAAACCACGTTCCTACCAGAAGTTATAATAACCAGTCTCTTCCAGCTAATATGACTTATTTAGTCAGTGGTGTAATTGAACTTTGGGTACCAACTCAAGTGGTATTAGATAATGGTGGTGATATTCGAGTTACCAATAGACTATCTCAATTAGACAACAAAGGGGTAAGCGGTCAGACTAATAATGACCCTACGAATGTGAATGGTAACGATAATAATATAGACAGAGATGGAAATAATAACGAGTATACTTTCGTCTTAATTGCAGCTAGAGGTAATTTTAATCAATATTACGCCAACAATATTAACCAGCGCGGTACTCGGATGCCGGAAATGACAAGATTAAATAGTGGTGATGGCCCGGTAATGCCAACTCAAAACTTTACTAAACGCTTGTATGGAGCCAATAATGGTGTTGTAGATTGGGAGGACTATAAATATTGTGAAAAGTTTGATAATCGTACCCACATACTTACTCCTTTACCTGATAATCCTGCGAGTGCAGTTAAAGTTTTTAATGTAGGGTCTTATCGATATGTAATTGAATATGGAACAGGTGACGAAAATGGTAATCCGGGAACCTATTCTAGCTACACAGCACAGCGACAAGCAATCTGTGAAGATGATGATAGTGCTGATGGCTGGTTTACCGATATGCGTACTGTTCCTGGTGGTGTAGATAAAATTACCAAAATCCGCTTCCGAGCATTAGACCCTGTACCACCAAATGCGAGAATGGATTTAGCGGTTAACTTTACAGCACGCAACTTTGAACCGGGAACCACCACAAAAATTCCCGATGGTACAATCCTCGCGAACTTCTCCGCAGTCAGCACTCCAACCCTGGGTTTTACCCAAGGAACTAGAAGCGACCGTCGTGATGGTTGGTACCTAGGAAGCTATAATCCAGAAACCCACGGAGGTAGTAAAGCTTGGGGGGATAGATTATTCTTAACTAGAGCTATTGTCAGGATTGATAAAGAAACATCTCCTAATGACAGCATTGATAATATTCGGACTGGAGATACAGTCACTTTTGCTCTTAATACTTCAGTTAACTCTGTTCTTGACCCCGCTCCAGTCAACCCGAATGTAGTTGTCAGAGATATTCTTCCCAAAGAATTAACCTATATTCCTGGTTCTGCAAGTTTACCTCCTACCAGCGTTACCGAAAATCCAGATGGAACTACTACTATTCTGTGGGATTTAGGTCAGAAAGTACCCAATCAACCTATTCCACAAATTACTTTTGATTCTAGGGCTAAATTTGATGTCCCCAATAATACTGATGCAGTCAATACAGCAATTATTGAGTCACCAGATGATGGTTCCCCAGAAAGCACTCGTACCGATAGACGTACAGTTACCATTGGCAATGTCGCTGCATTTGGTATTTTTAAAGATGTGGAAGAAAATCTGATTGAACCGGAAAATGTTGGTGTATTTAAACTTTTGTATGCGAATACAGGTACAAGTGATGTCGGACCGGGGGTATTTATTGATGCTCTTCCCTATCCAACTGATGGACGGATACCTGCTACAACTTATCAAGGGACTATGGAATTTGCTAGTATTACTGGTAGCAATGGAGAAACGTTTGAATTTACTAAAGTTGACCCCAGCAATATTAATCCCGACCCCAATCATCCCAGCAATCAATCTGGTGGTAGTACAATTTGGTGTACCCAAGCTCAGTTTGGTAATGCAGGATGTCCTGCAAATAATGCAGAGATTACTGGAACAAAGATGTTCACTCCTCCTTTTCCTCAAAATACTCCTACCCGTGAAGTTGTATTAACTGTAGACTTAAAAAATAACGAACGTGGAAATATTTATACCAATAACTTTTCAGGCAGGGTGGAAGGACTAATCGGTTTACTGCAATCCAACGATGTAAGTGTCTACGTTCGACTTCCGACAAACTTACTACTAATTAAACGCATCACTGCCATTAATGGAAACCCTATTAATAATATAGTTGATGACCCGAACACTACAGATGATAATAATCCCAACTGGCCAAACAATTATCTCAAAGGAAATATAAATGGTGGCAAAGTCAAACCAGGAGACAGTATTGAATATACTGTTTATTTTCTTTCTAATGGCGATTCAGATGCCAATAATGTTAATATCTGCGATTTAGTTCCACCTAATACTACATTTATTGAAGCAGGATTCAATGGTTCCACTCCTGTTTCTCCATCAGGTTTACCCGGTGCAAGTATCGGTATTGCTTTAGAAAGATTTGGCAATATCGAGTACTTGACTTCTCCTAAAGATGGAGATAAAGGTAGTTATTTGACTGCTGGGACTGCTTCTAATGTAAATTGTTTCGGTACAAATGATAATGGTGCAGTGATAGTCAATATTGGTAATTTATCTCGTACTGGTTTTGGTGGTACTCCATCTGCTGCTTACGGTCTGATTCGTTTTGTTGTTAAGGTTCAATAATTTTCGACAACAAATAAAACATCAATACAACCAAAAAACATGTCCAACATTTAGAGATGTAGCAGTGCTGTGTCTCCAATACAAAATAAAAACTTTGGCACTCAGATACGAATGGCACTAAGAAAAGCTACAAGCTATGCTGAATAAGAACTATAGCTTTTAAA
>CAKZYM010000477.1 GCA_937884685.1 uncultured Calothrix sp. | reverse complement strand
TAAGATTCCGCTGTATTTTCGCCATCTTCCTGTAAACCCTTATCAAGTAAATAAGCAATACCACCACCTACAGCAGCACCAATCGGGCCACCTAATAACCAACCCAGACCACCAGCAGCTGCATAAGCTCCAGCATCACCACTACTTGAATTACTTGGTGGAGGTGGTATTTCTAATTCTGGATGAGCGGGAAATGAAATTGATAAATTTTCTGGTTGCTGTTGTCGAAAGAAATCGTAAGCTTGTTCTAGCCATTTTTCTAAATCTGTTTTTAGTTTATCAAAATCTCTCTTTAAATTATTTTTTTCCCAGGATTGAAAGTTATTTTGAGCGAGTTCGGTTGCTGCATCGCTCTGATATTGTGCTAATAAATTATTTAAATTCAACCAGTTGCGTAATTCTGATAAACTTTGAGCAAAACCTTTTTTTATTAATGTTTCTGCTTTGATTTTTATTTCGTTTTTGGCTTGATTTTTTTTATCAAATTCTTTAATTTCAGTTAATAAAGGTGTAATTTTAGCTTTTAAACTCTTTTGAACCTGAGATGCTATCAATTCAATTCTTGGGGAAGAAACAGTTTCAACATCTTTTTTTAAAGTAGCAGCAATATTTTGTAAAGCAGCTTCAAAAGCAACTAAACCGCTGGTATTCGCAGCGGACACATCACCTTTTAATCTTGCTCGTAAAGCTGGTAAAGCATCAACTCGATATAAATTGCTGAATCCTGGAGGTAATTGAGAGCGAAAACTTTCAGCGACAAATCGTAAACGACTTTGAACTTGTTTTTGCTCTTCGGGTTCGAGTAAATTCAGAAAATTAGCAACAAAAATAACAGTTTCAATTCCTCTATCTAATAACCAATCGCGTAAATTTTCTCGCTCTTCTAAAGTCATTAATTTACGAGCATCGAGTAATTGTACTACCAAATCGGCACTTAACAATTGTTCTTTAACTAAAGTATTTTGTTCTTCCCTATCATTAGTTCCCGGTAAATCGAGAAATTCAACACCAGTTTTTAAAAATGGGTGTGGAGATAAAACTTCTACGGATAAAACATCATTTCGCATCCTTCTGTCATCATCAAGGATTGCAAATTCTTTTAGAATATCGGTTCCGCTACGTTGAATTTTCTTTCCATCTACAAAATTTATTTTAGTTTCAAGTTCATTACCATATTTAACAGTAATCGCAGCACCTGTAGTAGGAATTAAATCAATTGGTAAAGTCTTATTTCCTAATAAAGCATTAACTAAAGTTGACTTACCATGATTAAATGGACCAAAAACCGCAATTCGGAAATTAGGATTTATTATATTATGTGAAATTGCTTCAATATCTTGATGTAGTTGAGAAGTTGATTCTAAATTTAATGACTTAACTGTAGATTTGAGAGTTTTTACAAGTTGCTGATAATTTTTATTTTGCGACATAATTATTTGTTTATATAAAATGGTTATTGATATTAATATTGATATTGGTGTAGAGACGTAGCACTGCTACATCTCTGATACTATGTTTTTTTATACGATGTCTCTGATATCTATTATTTTAAGCTATCCTGATTCAGGTAAATGCGAAGACGTAATGTATTACGTCTCTAATATTCTAAATTATCGCGATTCCGATAAATGCGGAGACGTAGCACTGCTACGTCTCTACACAGCGATTCGTGGGTAAGGGAAATTAACCGTAATAAGACAGCAAACTACTATAAGCCGACTCCACATTCTGCAACTCTGCAAAAATATCTTTCTCTAGAACTTCAAATCGCTTTAATTCCTCATTTCGATTAATTTCACGACTTTCTTTTTGCTTCAATAAATTATCTAATTCTGATTTACGAGCGGTAATATCATCTTGAATTCTTTGAACTACCTCTTTTTCATAAGCATCAAAGCACTCTTTTACTGCATCGTAAACATTAACGGACTGCTCTTGCGCTACTTGCGGCAGATATTTAACTAATTCTTTCTTAGCGGTTTTAACTAATTCCTTTCTTGCTCCATCAGCTTGTAAAACTCCTACACCTAAACCTAACAAAGCAAAACCAATTGGACCGAGAAAAATACCAGTTACAGTGGTAATTATTCCACCAACACCAATAACGGTAAAATAATTTAGCAAAATATTTTTCCAATCAAAACCCGCACCAGCCATTGCAAAACCAGCTAAATTACCTCTTGATAAAGATAATAATCCCATAGCCCATTTTGCCCAAGTGGGAGAGTTATCTTGCTCATCAGTACTATTAGAATTAATTTTAACTTTCTCTCCAGTTAATTTTTGAGTGATGCTATCGGTAACTTGTGTATAAGAAGCACCGTATTTGACAGCACTTTGAGAAAGTTCTTTAAAAGCTGCGGTAATGTCTTTCTCAGCAGTTAAACTCCAAGCAGATAGTTTATCTGTAATATACTGTTCAAATGCTTTTTGTAGTGCAATATTAAAAGCTTCTCTTTTACCAGCGTTGAGAAAATCAAATAAATTCAATTCAGGTTGATAGCGTAGAAAATCAGTTTCAAAAGTATTACCCAAATTCAAAACATAGCTACGGAAAGAATCAGAAACGCTTCTTGCTTGATTGTCCCGAGTATTTCTGATTTCCTGTTGAAATTCATCACCAATACCCTTAAGTTTCTCAAATTCGGGTTCAACAGAATCAATTTTTTCACGAAGTTGATTTACATCTTGCTCCAACAGCGGAATTCGTCTTTCAATTGCTTCCTTTGTATGATGACAAGCTTGTCTTGCTAAAGTTCTCACCTGTCGCAATTCAGCAACCGCTCTTTCCCTTGTCAAAAATATATTTAATGCTTCCATGAACTCGGTAAAACCAGTTCCTGCTAAATCAGCATTAGGATTTTTTAAACGTTTTCGTAAAGCTTGAATTGATGAAATTGCAAATACCCTTTCGTCATAAATATCGTGTCCGTCAACAACACAATATTCAGCCAGGTTTGCTTTAAATACCTTGTGCAATCTTTCTTCAGCTTCCCGTAATTCTTCCTCATCATCGGGGTCAATCAAAGCTTCCTTGACCTGGTCCCAAGCATTAACTAAAAAGAAAACCGATAATCCTCTATCTTTAATAAAGTTTTCCAAATAGCGACGCTCTCCCAAAGTACAAGGTTGAGAAGCTCGCATTACAAATAAAATTGCATGACAGTTATTAACATAACCCAAAGATAATTCATTTCTAGCTTCCGTATCGTTTAAACCAGGACTATCAATAATTTCAATACCTTTTTCTAATAAAGGTAAAGGATATTCAACTACTGCATGACTAACATCAGGAAACGCTGGTTTTTTCTCTTCTTCTAACCTTTTAGCTTCTGCCGGGTCGATAGTATACTTATGTTTAAAAGAATCAAAATCTAACTTTTGAGGGCTTTTACCATCACTGAAATGAACCGTTACAGTTTTTTCGGCACCGTAGCGTAAAATAGTTAAAACAGCAGTACAGGGATTAACATCGCTAGGTAATAATCTTTCACCAATTAAAGCATTAAGAAAAGTACTTTTCCCTCGCTTCATATCTCCTAAAACCAACAACCTAAATACACCTTCACGGAGATTTTTGCTGGCAGCCTTAATATCTTCAATATCTCTTTCTAAACTTAATTTACCAGAACTTTCTTCTGAATCTTTTTCCGCTTTGTGTATTGTTTCAACAATTTTATCCAAAGATGCAGATACTTCCGCACGAACTTGGACGACTTTTCCTAAATCATCCAAAAAATTATTATTTTCTGTTTGCGTATTCATTATTTTTGATTTGATTATTTATTTAAAAATTTAACAGTCAATTAGAGCAATTACAAAAACTAATTTTATCTTATTCAAACTCTGTGGGGTTAAAAGCTATGATTATAATGGTGTTGCATTTAATATTGTATTTATATTATTTATGCCACCATGTGTATTTCTAATAAACTTCAAATTTGAATAAAAAATAGTATTGAATATTCTTTTCTATCATTATATGCACCCTACAAACAGAACTATTATAAATCATGGTATTTTATTAAAATAAGTTAAATTTATAAATAACTGCCTCAGTGTAATTACTGCTTCCAATTATAAATTGTTGAACGATTAATTGAAGACTGAGAAATTGATTTTATATTTTTTGTATTGAAAATCATCAATTTGATATTTTATTAATTGATATAAAAGTTTTAAAATAGGATGTATTTATACTGTGTTATGAGCAATATCGATTAAATTAAGGAGATATTTTAATAAAATGGCTTGTAATTATTGGCTATTTGGTGTCCTGAGTTACCCGGGTGCGTGTCAGCAGGAGAAACGCAAGAAGAAGCTTTAGAAAACATTCGCGAAGCTATAGAGCTTTATCTTGAACCTGATACAATTCAACTTGCACCTGGAGCAATTACCAGTGAGGTAACTTTGGGATGAGTCGTATCCGAAGGATGAATGCAGATGAAGTAGAAAAGATTTTGTAGCAATATGGTTTTGAATCAGCTTCTCAAAAAGGTAATCATCGTAAATGGCGAAATGTTGAAAGGCAATTAATGGTTATTGTCCCTTATCATA
>CAKZYM010000476.1 GCA_937884685.1 uncultured Calothrix sp. | reverse complement strand
AACTATTCCGATAACGGGATACTAGTTTTATCAATATCTCAACTATTCCGATAACAGAACACTAGCTAGTAGGTTGAGTTAGACACGATTATTGATTGATACTATCGACGAGAATTTCAATTTATCGTGTCGCAATTCTGATGTTGGGTGCTGTCACGTCTCCCTAAGTTTGAAGGAAAACTAATCCACCACTACGCTATGATACCAACGTCGAAATCGTAATGATGCTTCATCTGTTCCTACGTTACATTCCTCTGTCGTATTAGGAACTTCACCTACTTGCGATTCTACTATAACCCGGTCTTCAAAGCTGGGAGCGACAAATTGATTAAAGTCAAATTTGGTTTTATCTATACCCGGATTTGCTAAGATTACCTGCATAAATCGAGTTTGTTGAGCATTGATAGGAATCGAAAATATATGACCTCGGACAGGTATTCCAACTCCTACTAAATCAAATTTTACGACTACGTTATTTGGTTTATGCCAGTCTATTTCTATCCCGTGAGCCAAAGTGTTTATTTTACTATTTATTCTCATTCCATCTGTAATTTCTCGGATGTTAATTTGTGCAATTGCATTTGTTCTAGCTGTATCGTTCAATTCACGACCAAAGGAATTTTGATGGACGAAGGGAATATGTAAATAATCTAATGCATTTTCTACACATCTAGTCCAATGAGTATTCCAAACTTCGTGGTGAACAAAATAACGATTTTCCGGTTGTAATAAACTTTCAGGTACTTCTAATTCCGGAGGATTTCCGGTTCCTGTAAACACCCATATTAACCCTGCAATTATTTTTGTAGGAAAATTTACAACTGATAATTTTGATAGTTGAGCGGGTTTGAGGTCATTTAACGGAACGCGAATACAAGCTCCATTAGTGGTGAAATTCCAGCCATGGTAAGGACATTCAAGACAACCGTTCTCTGTCACCCTTCCCATAGACAGAGGAACTCCACGGTGGGGACAGCGGTTAAGCAATGCTCCAAATTTACCCTCTAAATTACGAAATATGACTAGAGATTCCCCTGCTAATTCCACAGCAACTGGGGTATCCTTAACTTCAGCAACTGGTAATACTGGAGTCCATTGCTTAGGAAACATTTTAAACATAATTTTTTACCGATTAACTTTTTACTAATTTCAAACAGCAATATTGATTTGTTGAAGTAATAATGGTTTTTTGCATTAATTTTGAGGTGTTATTAGCCACTGTAAAAACCACGAAGGAAGAGAACCAAGAGGATTAATTCGAGTAGCAATAAAATCTGTTTTACTTATCAGAATTAATCGGACAACCTGTTAGAAGTGTCAGAGTGGCTACTAATAGTAAAATTGCTCCAGCCCAATAAGGGAAACCCGTGCTGATTCTGTCAAACCCAAATCCAACCAGCGCAGGACTTACAATCAAACTAATGGTCGAGATTACCTGAATTGCACCCATGAGAAAACCTTGTTCTTGAGAAGAAACCCCTGCTGAAAGAGCGCTCAATAAGGTCGGAGAAGCGACAGAAAACCCCACAACATTGAAAGTCAGGGAAAAATACAGCATCCTTACTGAAGGTGCAAGAGCAATTCCCGTATAACCCAAAATCATCAAACTAAAACCCGCAATCATTAGCTTCTGTTCGGGAAATCTCTTTGTCAGCGAACGAATCACAATTCCCTGCATCAAAGCACTAATTACTCCTAAATAGCTGAACAAAATCGCATTCTGCTCGATTGCTAAATTAAATCTTTCTGCTGTGAGTACTTGTAAGTTAGAGCGTAATCCATTCTCTGCAAAATTCAACAAAAATGTTACCCAAAGTAAAAGTCGTAGGGATTGACGTTTGAATGCTTGAATAATCTGAATTAGAGGATTGAGTTTTACCCATTGAATCGGTTTTCTTCGACGTTGATTTACAGGAAGGGATTCTGGTAAACCCAACCAAACCAAAATTGCAGTTACTAAATACAACGTTCCAGCCACAATTGCAGGAGCTTGTATATTGACTCTACTTAATATCCCTCCCAGAGCAGGTCCGAGAATAAATGCTATTCCTATGGAAACACCCAATAATCCAAAATTTTTAGCTCTTTGTTCCGGTTCTGTAATGTCAGCAATATAAGCTTGACCCGCTAGTAAATTACCTCCTGTTAAACCATCTAAAAACCGAGAAACCACAATCAACGAAATCCCATTCGCAAATATCAACAAGTAACTTGCGACCATTCCACCCAAAGTACTCGTTAGCAAAATCACTCTTCGTCCGTACTTATCTGACACAACACCAAGGAAAGGACTCATAATAAGTTGTCCAATTGCAAAAGCACTGAATGTCAAACCTAATACAAGTGCTTGGTTACTGAATTGTCTAACCAAACCCGGAATTAAGGGAATTAAAATCCCAAATGATAAAAAATCCAAAAAGACAATAACACTAATTAGTAATAGCTTTTTTCTACGATTAAATCTTGGTTTAGCCACCTCTGATGTTTCTTGCATAGAAATTCCCTCTGAGTTTGATAAATAAACCTAATTTTAGGTAGGTGAATTCACAAAAAAATAGTTTTCTGTTTATTCTATAAAGAAGACACAACCTCGGAAAGTTGCTTAAACTGCTCCCTAGAGTAAGCACCCTCACCTTCCCAATAAACCTTTCCGTTACGGTCTACTAAGAATAAGCGTATTTTTGAGGTATTGCTAAAATTCAACGCTTCTTTGATGGCATCAACATCAGTGTATAGCGTAATAGTTCTTTCCCGAGCCACTGGGTCAGAAATACCTGCTGACATCCAATTATCAAGCTGTTGCTGTTGCCATTGAGGAAAGTTTGGTAATGTTGGTAGTTCGTATACTCGTAACTGGGGATATTTTCTCTCTAAGTTTTTTACTTCATCTAACCAAGTATTTACGGATGACTGGTGACGTTGAGTAAATGCCATCAACACCAAATTATACTTTCCCTCAAAACCTCCAGGAAGTGAGTATTTCTCTTCGTTGATATTACGTCCCGCTACCTCTGGAAAATATGATTTACTGTCTCTTTCTGGTCTTTGTTGTTGTGCGTTTAGTCGTCCTGCTGTATTGAACGCAAATGGTAAACTTAATCCTCCTACTACTATTCCGATTGCGGAAAGGATAAATATGCGTATCGGTGACATGGATTTCTCCTTAATTATTTATACTGCTTATCAAATTATCAACCAACATTTTTGTTGAGTATAAGGCAAAAAAAATTTATTTTGCGATTCCACGGATAAAAACAGCAATTAGCTGCTCAGCCATATAGATACGAGTATTAAGAACATCAGGTTCCGGAACTGCGTGCAATCCTTGAATTGAAGATAGAATTGCACCAGCGACATTTCCCAGATTGGGATGGTCTACTACCCCTTTCAAGCAAGCTTGCTCTAAAACATCTGCAATCGGGACTAAAACTGCTTCATAAGCAAGATTATTGATTTCATCTGCTGCTTTCTCATCAATAGAGGGTAAATCTGAATTGGTAAGACGGATAAAGTCTAGTGGTGGCTGAGATAACAACCAAGTTGCGACTGCTAATAGCTGAGAGTGTAGGTCATCTTCCGCATTAACAATAGCATCTCGCATGCCCTTTTGATGCTGGTAGAGGTGTCTGGTAGTTACTTCAACAAACAAATCCGCTTTACCACCAGGAATATGGTGATAAATTGAAGCATGATGAATACCAGCAGCTTTAGCTATATCCTTCACAGTTACAGCTTCGTAGCCGCGCTTCATGAAAAGGGATTCAGCTGCTTGTAAAACACGCTCGCGAGATTGACTTTTCGGTTCTACCATTGCCAACCAACAGTTTTGTTGATACATTCTTTTACATGGATAGCATAGCAAAAAGATATCTGTCAAGGAATAGTTTATAAACAATGATTGCTATACACCTGACCGAACAGCACCAATCGCAAAAACCACTTAGATGAAATAGGCTGTGGTTCAAAATTAAATTAGACTTTTAAAACATCCTCTTAGACAAACTATTAAGGCTAAATAATAAAACAGCTTTATCACAAATTATGGCTTACCATGTCGTTTCCGGTACAATTAATTTTCAAATTTTAAAATCTGTTCGAGTAAAAGCTATGGGAGGTAATCCTCTTTATGTTATAGTCAATCAAAAAAATGGAATCATAATTAACAAAACTAGAGTAATTAAAGCAGATTTTGAGGCGATTAATGGTAAAATCCACATCATTGATACCGTTATCATACCAACCATAATTTTAAATTTTAACTAGAATTAAGTGAGAGTTCGGTAATGTAAATATAAGAAATAAAGCTGATTATTTTTCTATTTACTGATTACAAAAAGCGGTAAAATGTAGTCTATACATATTTAATCATTGAAAATAAATCAGTATACTAATTTTGAATTTTATATTATTCGTTCCTTTTTTCGGGAATCAAACCGTATTCTTATCTTTATGAATTCATTTGTAATCGATGTCTTGCCAAAACAATTGAGACAATTTTTTCAATCGAGTAAAGCTTATATCGGATTAATTATATCTTGTTTTATTATCGCTACATGGGCATTTAGTATCGCAATATTGCTAAATCTAAATATTCCTGAAACTAATATAATAGTAGTTTTGATTGCAATTTTATGTCGAGCTTTTTTACAAACCGGGCTATTCATTACAGCCCATGATGCAATGCATGGTATCGTGTTTGCAAAAAATCCTAAAATAAATAATTTTATTGGTCATATAACTGTAGGTTTATATGCGTTTTTCTCTTATAACAAATTATTAAAAAGACATTCAGAACACCATAAAAATCCAGCCAGCGAACTTGACCCTGATTACCATGATGGTAAACATAAAAATTTCTTTTTTTGGTACTTTTATTTCATGTTCCGCTATTGGAGTTGGCTGCGTTTTGCGGGAATGACAATTGTTTACCATTCTGTAAGAATTACATTTCATATTCCAGAAATTAATCTATTAGTATTTTGGGCTGCACCATTACTCCTCAGTTCTATTCAGCTATTTTATTTTGGTACCTATTTACCCCATCGAGAGCCATCCGAAGGATATCAAAATTTCCATCGGACTAAAAGCGTTTATCGGCCATTTCTTTGGTCTTTTATTACTTGCTATCATTTCGGCTATCACGAAGAACACCATAAGTATCCTTATGTTGCTTGGTGGGAACTTCCTATGATTGTAAAAAATTCTAGAAACACCAGACTAGTGTAAATACTATACCAGCCTCAAATTTCAAATAATATTTTAAATAAATATAATTAGCTTTGTAAAATATTTACTATTGATTTATCAAGCTTTTACTGAATTAATTATTTAAAAGCAAAATTGTTATCTTTGCTTACATAAAAAATATATAACTGAATATATCCGGAGTTTTTTTGTAAATATTTCATAAATATACTTAAGTAATATTGCTTATTTTTTTTAACTCAATTAATCTCTTTTCTAGAGTCTAGGGTGCGTTGAATAAACAGTAATAAAAACGCAAACAATATATAGGTTGAATGATTATGCATCTATCCATTTCCAAAAATAAGGTGATGGTAGCAGCTTTTGCTGCAATATTAGCGCCAATAAATGCTGCACAAGCATCTACGCTGACTTATGAGAGTACAGTTGATTTAGAAAAAACTAATTTTGAAACACAGATTTCTTTACCAAAATTTGATAGCAGTCTAGGGAATTTAGAAAGCGTTCTATTTGAATTAAGCGCTAATGTTAAAGGTTCTGTCGAGTTAGAGAATAGAGATGCTCAAGCAGCATTAGTTACCGGAAATCTAGCCGCAGAAATAAGCTTAAAAAAACCAGATAATTCTCTATTACTCGTAGCTTTACCCACTGCATCAGTGGAACAAAAACTAAATAAATACGATGAAAAATTAGATTTTGATGGTACATCAGGAGTTAAATTAACAGATATTTCTAATACAAAAGAAGAATCCGAATTATTAACTATTCCGAATGATTTTACACCCTTCGTTGGCGATGGTAGTTTTAATTTATTAGTCGAAGCTATAGGTAATTCAACAGCAACAGGTGCAGGAAATTTATTAGCTGGTTTTGAAACTTATGCAGGTGCTACTGTTGCAGTATCTTACACCTATGCGAAAAAAGATGAACCAACACCCAGAAAGAAAGTACCTGAATCTGGTGTATCTGCAACTATATTGATTGGATTAGCAGCGACGATGGTTTTAACTAAGTCAAAAATTCGATTTTCCTAAAATAGCGATAGCGTAGTTTACAATTTTTTTTGCGGAATCTGTCTGATTTTCAAGATATGTAGAGACGTAGCAGTGCTACGTCTCTACAAGGATTTTATACCCACCACAAAATATTGCAAAATTAATTTAAGATTTCGTTTAGGTAGAGAGTAGGGAACAGCGATATTATTAACTAGTAAATACAAATAGCTGTATTGCATTAAACCCAGAAGCACGGTATTTTAAAACCTTAAGTTTAATTTGACGTATTTACAGGTAGATGATAAATAATAATTTTATAAATTTTAATTAAGTGCTGTCATCACGATAAATTAAAGTTTTTATATATATCTAGCCGGATGTTGGTAAAATCAACGAGGCAAATAACCAAATCTTCAGTTACAAGAGTAATGTTACCTTTGTTACTTAGGTGGCTGCCGTTTATTTTTTCATTGTCCAGGTCTCCATTTACCTGTTATTATGCCTGCTAAATATTTTTTATTCCCAAATAGTTATAAATACTGTCAGTGGTTAAGTTTTGCGGTTTTATCTAGTATTGCTTTAACAAAACCTACCTACGCTGAAGAAATAAATCTTGCACAAACTTTTTCACAAAATTATAAAGAACCATCAAATTTAACTTCAAAAGCCATAAGGTTAAACAACGCTATTCAAAAAAATCAATTGAAGCTTGTAAATTCTACTTTACCAATCTCGAAGAATGTAGCTTCCCAATTAATCTCCGAACAATCTATAGATAGAAATATTTTGTGGAAATATCCAGAAACTATTTCCCAAGCACCACAAACTGACCGAGATTCACCTCAAGACACCACCAAACCCCCATCAGAACGTCAGCTTCCGGAACCAAGCATACCTAGATTACCACCACCAGAAGACCTATTAGAACCAAATGGTTCACCTATTACACCCGAAACTATTCCATCGGGAGAACTTCCTCAAAAAATTACTGTAGATAAAATTGAAGTTAAAGGTAGTACGGTTTTTAGCGAGGAAGACTTTGATAAAATTACCGCACCTTATACCAAACGTCCCATTACATTTGCCGAGCTTTTACAACTGCGATCGCAATTGACACAGTTGTACTTGGATAAAGGATATATCACCAGTGGGGCTTTTATCCCAACCCAGAAATTTGAAGACGGTACGGTTGAAATCGAAATAATAGAAGGTGAACTAGAAGATATCAAAGTCACTGGAAATGGGAAGTTAAATTCTGGGTATATTCGTTCTCGTATCAGAAAAGGTGCTAGGAAACCTCTTAATCGTGAAAAGCTGCTCGAATCGTTACAGTTATTGCAGCTTAATCCTTTAATAGACAAGCTTTCAGCAGAACTTTCTGCTGGAACTCGACCCGGAGAAAGTCTATTAGAACTAAAGATTCAAGAAAGTAAAACTTTTAATACTCAATTAAGCTTAGATAACGGACGTTCTCCAGCTGTAGGTAGTTTTCGTCGTCAAATCCAAGTAAGTGAAGCAAACTTATTCGGATGGGGTGATAGTATCAGCGGTGGCTACAGCAATACTGACGGTAGCAACGCTTTTGATTTTAACTATACTTTACCCGTAAATCCCCGCAACGGAACTTTATCCTTCAGCTACGGTACTTCTGACAGTGATGTAATTGAAAGTCCCTTCAACGTCCTTGATATTCAATCAAAGTCAAACTACTATGAACTATCGCTACGCCAACCCATAGTAGAAACACCCAACAAAGAATTTGCAGTAGGTATAACAGCTAGTCGTAGAGAAAGTAAAGCAAGTTTATTTAATGGTGAAATTCCCTTCCCCAACTCACCAGGTGCAGACGAAGATGGAAGAACCCGTATCAGCGCACTTCGTTTCTTCCAAGAATGGACAAATCGTAGTAGCAGCCAAGTTTTTGCTTTACGCTCTCAATTTAGCATTGGGCTAGATGCTCTAGATTCCACAATTAACGACACATCCCCCGACAGTCGTTTTTACGCTTGGAGGGGACAAGCACAGTGGGTGCGACTTTTAGCACCAGATACATTATTCTTATTACGAGGTGACGTACAGTTCGCAGATAGACCTTTAGTTCCTTTAGAACAAATTGGAATTGGTGGACAAGAAAGTGTTAGAGGATACCGTCAAGATGCTTTACTGACAGATAACGCTGTTTTTGCATCAGCCGAAGTCAGAATTCCCGTTGCTCGTTTTCCAGGAGAAAACAACCTTTTACAAGTTGCTCCCTTCCTAGACTTTGGTACAGCTTGGAATCGGGGAGGTAGAGATGATTCCAACGGGGGAGAAAGTGAAACCGAAACCTTATTATCTTTAGGTTTAGGATTGCGTCTACAGTTACAAGAACGACTCACCGCTCGCTTTGACTGGGGTATTCCCTTAATTACAGTCGAAGGAGACAAAGACACTCTACAAGAAAATGGTTTGTACTTTTCCGTAATTTATAATCCGTTTTAAGAAGTTAGGAGTTAGGAGTTAGGAGTTAGGAGTTAGGAGTTCTTAATCAATCCTTAATTTTTAGAAAAAAGCTAGCATAAGTAAAGTAACTAATATTTCCTCATCTGAAAAGATAATTCTTTAGATGGGGAATATTTATTCTAGAAAGTAAAAAAGCAGATTCAATAAATCCAAAATCCGTCTTGAAAAGTTTAAGGGGAAGAACATCTCCCTCTAACTTTCCGCAAAATCTAAAATCTAAAATCTAAAATCCAACTATGGACTTAAAATCTTTAGAAACAAAACTAAACACCAGCGTAGACCGTATAGGAATATGGTGGTTAATCGGCGCTGCTGTAGCTACGATTACACTGTGGCAAGTACCATATGGGCATTATATTTTATACCCATTTTCTATCCTAGCTACTTGGTTTCATGAAATGGGTCATGGTTTAGCAGCCATATTTTTGGGAGGAGATTTTCTCAAATTAGAAATCTTTGCGAATGGTTCTGGTAGAGCTACTTACACTTACAGTGGTGATTTATTTTTAGGACGATTCGGTCGTGCTATAGTAGCTGCTGCCGGACTTTTAGGGCCACCAATAGCAGGTGCTATATTGATTTTGGCATCTCGCAGCTTTAAAACAGCCAGTATCAGTTTAAAAATATTAGGTGGATTTCTATTATTCTCGGTACTAATATGGGTGCGTTCCTTATTCGGAATAGTAGCAATTTTGCTTTTAGGTTTAATCATCCTTGGTATTGGTATCAAAGGAAATCGCTGGTTTCAAGGATTTAGCATTCAATTTTTAGGAGTTCAAGCCTGTATAAGTACTTATAACCAGCTTGATTATTTATTTTCTCCCACCGCAGGTCCTCTAGGAGTTTCCGACACGGGACAAATACAACAGGAATTAATTGTATTTCCTTATTGGTTTTGGGGTGGATTAATAGCAATTGCTTCCTTCGCTATTCTCGTACAAAGTTTACGAATCGCTTATAAACAGTGAACTGTTATCAGTGAACAGTTATCAGTGAACAGTGAGCAGTTACCAGTAGGAATGTTTCGTCAATCTTGGAAAACGTAAATTGCTTCTACTTGCTACTTGCTACTTAATTAATTGCTTGAATACGGTGCTAGGGCTAAGTATTTGTTGCTATTAAGGAGAATATTGTCGCAAAGTCTAAGCAGTTCGACCTCAGTCTTTGTCTTTCGCATTAACCTGAGAAAATTACCTTCACTGTCAACTAAAAGTGCTATGTAGTTAAGATACATCTTGAGGTGTCCCGCTCGCGCTCGTGGTGGTGTTTTTACTGCTTCGGGAGTTAGACGTAAACGGTCAATATATTCGCGTACTTCGGCTAGAGGAACGGCTGAAATCGGCTTTGACAGGAGAACCTGCCTAATTTGATTAAAAATCCAAGGATTTCCGATGGCCCAGCGTCCGACCATTACACCTGCCGCTCCGGTTTGAGAAAGTATTTTGAGAGCAGTTGCAGCAGAGTCAATATTACCATTAGCAAGTACGGGACTATTAACCAGTTTGACTGCTTGAGCAATTAAATCGTATTTTACTTCCCCATGATATCTATCTTTTACCGTGCGACCGTGCAAGCTGAGTAAATCAATATTGTGACGATTAATTATATCTAGAATTTCTTCAAAAG
>CAKZYM010000475.1 GCA_937884685.1 uncultured Calothrix sp. | reverse complement strand
AAAAACAGTCTCATCTAATATCTGAAATTTTTATTGTAGATAATTCTAAAAAATCTATTGTCGAAACACAAAAATCTCAGAATATTATAGTTGAATCTCATCCTGAAAATGTAGGAGTTGATGGAGGTTTGATTATTGCCTTAAAATGGGCTATGGCGAAGAAATATGATTTTCTATGGCTTTTTGACCAGGATAGTCAACCAGCAGTAAATTGTTTAGAAATTTTACTAACTAAATATCAGCAATTATCCGGACAAGATTATAATATCGGAATCATATCTCCTCAAATTATTGATATTAATACTTCACAAGAATTGCCTGGATATGTTTTTCAAGACTATAAATTTGTCCCAAAAGATGAGCATGTTCAAGCAAAAGATTATTATACTTGTAATGGTGTAATTACTTCAGGTTCTCTTGTTAATTTGGATGCTGCTAAAAACGTTCCACTTCCCAAGGGTGATTTATTTCTTGATGCTGTTGATTACGCTTACTGCATGAACTTTATATCTCAAGGTTACGAAGTTGTGTTGGTGAAAAATGTCACTATGCAGCATCGTCTTGGTAATTATTCTCAAGTAAAAGATAGATTTTATCAGATAAAAAATCAACTAAATAATCAAGTATTTACTTTCACTTGCTCTCCATCTCGTTATTACTATGCTTGCCGAAATCATACTTATTTTGAAACTCGTAACTCAAATAAGCAAATGCTACATTTTTGTCTCTTTTATAGATTGAAATGTTTAATAGATATGATAACTAGAATTATACGTTATGAACCCGATTCGGTTTTAATTAAACTGTGGGCTTGCATTTTAGGAACTTTCGACGGCTTTAGAGGTAGACTTGGTAAAACTTGGTAAATTGATTCTCTATATTTGTGTTGATTTACAATTATTTGTTAAATTTGACTCCCAAACAGCAGTAAGATAAAAATTCAGGGATAGTTTATAGCAAATCAATGAAAATCATTTCTACTGAAATTCCTGATGTTTTAATTATTGAGCCACAAGTTTTTCACGATAACCGTGGTTTATTTTTTGAATCGTTTAATTTAAAAAAGTTTACTGATAAAACTGGTATTAATGTTAACTTCGTCCAGGATAACCACTCTTACTCGAAGCAGCATGTACTGCGTGGTTTGCATTACCAAATAATACAGCCGCAAGCAAAACTTGTTCGCGCTGTTGTTGGTAATATCTTTGACGTAGCAGTAGATATTAGAAAAAACTCTCCAACTTTTGGTCAGTGGGTTGGTTATGAAATTAGCGCCGAGAATAAGCGTCAAATATGGATACCATCAGGTTTTGCTCATGGTTTTGTAGTTATTTCTGAAGCCGCTGAAGTTATTTATAAAACCAGCGATTATTACTCACCTCAAGGAGAGCGTACTATCCTTTGGAATGATGCTGATTTAAACATTGATTGGCAAATAAATACTCAACCAATTATTTCTACAAAAGATGCAGATGGTAAACCCTTTAATATAGCTGAAGTTTTTTCTTGATAGATTAATCTTCGTTAACTCAAGAGACGTAGCAATGCTACGTCTCTAAATTCTGCTGCCAAAAATACTAATTTTATGTAGAAATTACAGCACCAAAATCCTGAGTCCAATAACTGTTGTAGTTCACATCTCCCGTGTCATCAGCTAAGTAATAATATCCAATCCCGATTTCTTTATAGTTAGGATTGAGAATATTTTCCCGATGTCCCGGACTATTCATCCATCCTCTAACAACTTCTTCAGCAGTTATGTAACCTGCAGCTATGTTTTGACCAACGTAAGAAGATTCATAACCCGCTAACTTTGTACGGTCGCTAGTTCTGCTTCCGTCTGAACCTGTATGACTAAAAAAGTCAGATAAAGCCATATCTTGGCTGTGTGTTTGAGCTGATTGAGATAGATTGATGTTTAAAGTTAAAGGTTCTAAACCATGCTGACTTCGATATGAATTTGTTAATGCAACAACTTCTGTAATCAGAGGATCTATTGTCTGGGAAGTTGATGCAGGCTGGGATGTGGCTGAAGCTGATGTACTTGGAACTGGTGATGATTGATCCAAGACTATTGTCTCGGATTCAGTATCTATTGGAGTAACAGACAGACTCAGGTTGTAGTTGGTATTGTCTGCTTCTACACCTTCAAACACCCGGATGTAGTATGTTCCATTTTCTAAACTATTAATACCTAAAAATTCTTCTGTATTACCGCTATTAGCTGCACTCGCGATAATCTTGCCACTACTATCAAGCAATTCCACGTCTACATCTGCACTTAATCCGTTAACCACGACTTCGAGGTTGCTATTCAAATTATTCAAATTCAAACTATAAAAGTCGTTTCTATCAGAGTTTCCTATAGAGTCTCTAAAACTTACCTCACCTTTTGCTAAAGTTATTGTCCGTGCGTCATTTAAGACATTTCCTGCACGGTCGCTCTCTATAAATTCACTAGCTCTTAACCCATCGCGTAAGCCAACACTGACAAAGTGTTCGTAAGCATCACTATAGTTAAATCCTGCATTCTTCAGAATAGAGTTGTTGTTTAGGTAATATTTAACATCAAATCCTGGTGCTGATGTTCTTCCTTCACTCAAACCGTTAAGTACAAAATGCTCTAAAAGCTGCTCATTATCTAACGAACTAACCGCTAAATCTGTGTGAACATTTTGATAGAATTGTGCGTCAAACCCTGGAGAAAAAGAATCACCACTATTCAAACCTTCGATTACAAAATTATCAAATGCTTCTTTGTAGCTATTACCGAAAGTTTTAGCAATATCAGGATTATCAGCTAAATAGTAGTTGATATTGAAAAAAGGTGAAAACGATTTCCCTGACGCTATACCTTTATTTTGTAAGTCCTCCAATAACTCTTCGTAAGTCAGAGAAGTTTTGTCACTATTTGTTTTTCGGTAGAAATCCAAGTCAACAAGTGATGAGAATTTCCGTCCTTGACTAACACCATAATTTACTAAATGTTCGTAAGCCTCTTTATTATTTAAGCCAGCTAAATCGCTGTTACTAGCACGATAGAAATCTAAATCAACTAGTGATGAAAATTCCAGACCATTATCTAAACCGTAACTTTTGAAATGTGACCGTGCTTCTTTATCACTCAATGCATTCAAATTTGAATTAGCAGAGCGATAGAAGTTAGCATCAAATAAATTGATTGGCATAGGTTTATTAGGGAACAACACAAAAAACCATTGCAAACGTTTGCTTTTCGTCAGCGTTCCTATACCACGTGGTTAAAAATCACAAGACTTTTGGTTTTATGATTTAAAGAAAAAATTAACTATTCATTCAAGTAGGAATTATAGCAACATTAACACACCTAGTTTTGTCTTCTGCTATAAGTGGTATTTCTAGCTTAGTAGGTTCTGTTTTTGAAAAACAACCAATCTATAAGCCATTCACTGCATTAAAAAAGATTTTTATGTAAACAAATTCTAAACATTTTGGTTAACAAATATAAGTATTTTAAAACATTGATTTTTATTTGTGCATAAAATTTGAAAATATGATAAAACAATTCGTTTTTGTATCTATCTATATATTCGTTATTAAAAAAAAATAATAGCCCTTAAATGCTTTACCTAAATTTTTTTAGTGTTTAGATTTATTGGCAATATAAGTTATATTAATGTACTAGTAGGACAAATGCCAATCAAAAAGTTGCTCTAATTTATATCATTTACCTGTATTATTTCACTGAGACCCGAATGAATGCAATTTTTTTTTGCTTACAGCAAACACTTGTCTAATGCATTCAAAACTGTACATAATCATTTAAAGGAAATTTTTTTGATATCGAATTTAGAAGAGTACTCAACATAACAGTTGGTCTAAACTCCTGGATTTAGTAACAATTTGTACATAAAATATCAACATAAGTGATAGTACTTATACTATCTTTAAATTGAAAATATAAAAAATTTTAATATTATGGTTAATTGAATTGTTTATTTATAGCTGAGCCAATATTTCCAAATCATTTTGTTTGAATATATTATTTTTATGGATAGAAAAAACTTATAAACTAGTTTATGTTTTCATCTAGGAGAGAGGTATTTCATCATCAGGATGAATTATTGTCAATTGAATGAATAAATCAATTTTACTAATTGGCTGTAAAGGTCAAGTCGGTACAGAATTAAAAAAAGCTCTTCAGCCTTACAATAATCTAATTGCTGTAGCTCGTCCGGAAGTAGAACTTGTTCAACCGGAAACTATCAAGAATTTAATTAAGCATTGGGAACCACAAATAATTATTAATGCTGCTGCTTATACTGCTGTAGACAAAGCCGAAAACGAACCCGAATTCGCAAATAAAATTAATGCTGTAGCACCTGGAGTCCTTGCTGAAGAAGCTAATAAATCCCAAGCTTTGTTGATTCATATTTCTACAGATTATGTTTTCGACGGTAAAAGCAATCGTCCTTATCAAGAAAATGATTTAACTAACCCTCTAAGCATTTATGGTGAAACTAAGTTAGCAGGAGAACAAGCTATTAGTTCAATTTGTAGTAACTACTTGATTCTGCGTACAGCTTGGGTTTATGGAAGTGGTGGTAAAAGCAATTTTGTTAAAACTATGCTGCGGTTAGGGGCACAAAAGTCAGAACTTAAAGTAGTTAGCGACCAAATTGGTAGTCCTACTTGGGCTACAGATATAGCCCAGACCATAGCTATGTTAATTACCAAAGACCAGCCTAAAAGCGGTATTTATCACTATACCAATAGCGGTGTGGCTAGTTGGTACGACTTTGCTGTTGCAATTTTTGAAGAAGCCAAATTATTAGGTTTTCCCTTAAATATTGAACGTGTCGTTCCTATTCCTACTTCCGAATACCCGACTCCTGCGACTCGTCCCAGCTATTCAGTTCTTGATTGCACCAAAATATCTTCACTGATGGAATCATATCCACCACATTGGAGAGAAAGTTTGAGAAAAATGCTTAAAGAATTCCGAAATATGACTAGCTAAGAGTGAAGTATCCATACTGTAGATTTTTACTTATGAGATTTTTGTAAGCTAAATGGGAAAACTAGTAGTTCAAGCCTTTTAT
>CAKZYM010000474.1 GCA_937884685.1 uncultured Calothrix sp. | reverse complement strand
CTTTGTCGCGGAATACCTCATTATTTAATACCAATAAAAATTCCCAGCGTAGACGCAGCAAAAGCAATCGGAAATCAAGAATTAATTACTGACGAATCACAAGTAATTTGCGACATAGCAGTTAACGTAGTAGAAGCAGCCAATGCATTAAAAACAGACGCACATACAGTATTATTTAAATCGGGGAAAGACTATAGCAAAGAATTACGAGTATTCCGCTACGAAAACGATACAATGCAACCACAAACTATCGGATTAATCGCTGAGCTTCCACCATTTCCAGCCAGCGGAAAACACACATTTTACTTCCAATTCCGCAATCCCCAATCTAATACCTGGGAATTAATTGGAGAACTACCTCAACCAGTAGTGAGTAGCGAATATCCTTGTCGTTATTATGTAACGTTAGATTTTAAAGGAACATTGCGAATACATCCCTTTGAAGTATCTTACTGGACATCAAATAATCCAGAATTTCTCAAACAAGAAGGTTGTGTATTTAGGGATTCATTACAACCACAATCTACTAACGTTGAAGCCGAACGCGACCCGTTTTGTGGAATGCATTAATCAGTTAACAGTTAATAGTTAACAGTTATCAGTTAACAGTTCTAAATGAATAATTATTTTTAGGGTGCTGTTACGGCTCGAAATACAGCAGATTGAAAGGTGATTATTTTAATAATGCCGTAACGCACCGTTGTAAGATAAATAATGGTGCGTCACGGTGTTTTCAATAGTTGAAAACTTTTTGAAATATAAATACCGCAAATATTTTTATTATTAGTGCTTTTTATGAGTAAACAACTTAATTTAAATAATTACAAACGTAGAATAGCAGATTTATACTACCGTAGAAGTCAAAGTTATGACAGTGGTGAATTACGTTTAAACATTTGTCGTCGTCTGATTGAATACTCGCAAATTAGTTCTCAACAGCATGTTTTAGATATTGGAACGGGAACGGGTAATATAGCAATAGAATCTGCTGAAATTATCGGTGCTGGGGGTAAAGTTATTGGTGTAGATCTTTCTACACAAATGCTGGATATAGCTAGGGATAAAATAAAAGTATTGGGTTTAAACAATGTTGAATTTCAACTAGCAGATGCTGAAGAACTTAGTTATTCTGCTAATAGTTTTGACCGGATTTTATGTGCAAATACATTTCCTTGGATGGAAAATAAACTAGCTACATTAAGGATTTGGTATAAATTTCTTAAACCCGGTGG
Source organism: uncultured Calothrix sp. (assembly GCA_937884685.1). GTDB lineage: Bacteria > Cyanobacteriota > Cyanobacteriia > Cyanobacteriales > Nostocaceae > Rivularia. The sequence goes on along the minus strand of CAKZYM010000474.1, from coordinate 4,653 downwards.
AGTGATTGCTATTCATACACCTGCGGATACAGCTTATATAGGACAGGTTATTTTACGTTCCGTACTGGAAAAATATGGTCTCAAGCTCGAACCTAGTAATCGAATCGGTTCAATTGAAACCTGTCAAAAACTATTTGTAAATGCTGGTTTTGAAGACATCGATATTAAAACCGAACAATATGGTAGTTACGTTAGTTTGGATTCAGTAAAATCGCAGTGGGAAGGATTAATTTCGTTTTCGTCACATAGTAAATCGGAAGAACTTCTATCTCAGCTTTCATCAATACCATTAGCAGAAGCCAAAACTGAATTTGAAGCAAAGTTAGACAAACTTCATACAAAACAAGGAATTTGGGACGACCTTACTACTTTATATATTGTAGGTCGCAAATCAGAAATAAATAAACCTGTTTGAATCGTTTTTCATTTTCTTTCTTATAAATGTAGAAATTCTCATTTCCAAGGATTAATAATACTCAAAGCAACATTCTTAAAATCATCTTCATTCCGAGTTACCAAACTGCAATTATTATGTATCGCAATTGCAGCAATTAAAGAATCTATTGCTGGCATTCTTTTTCCTTCTATGTCTAGTCTTCCAGTTAATTCTCCCCAAACCAACATTGCATCTGTGTCTACTAGCAGAATTTGACCTCGAAAGCGGATTATTAATTCGTCATTCAACCATTTTTGAAGATTAATTTTCCGCTTTGATTCAGGTAATTTCTCTATTCCTTTATAAATTTCACCAATAGTAATAACGCTTAAATAAACACTTTCTTGCTCAATATTATCAATCCAATCAATAACTTTTTCAGAAGGTTGTTTTGCTACTAATTCAGAAATTACACAGGTATCGAGGAGATATTTCATAACACAATATCTTCCCGATTATCACTTTTATCTCTACTAAAATCTAACTTTTCCTCAGCTAAAGGGGACTCGCGAAAAAACTCGGATATCTTCTTTTTTGACGCTATCATCTGACGATAATCTGTATATGACAAAACTATTGCGACTTCAACTCCTCGTCTAGTGATAATTTGCGCTCCTTCATCGATAGCTTTATCAACCACTTCACTGAACTTATTCTTTGCTTCTTGCAACTGCCATTGTTTTTCCATTTTTATCTATCTAGCCAGTCTAGATACTTTATTCGATTGTACTGTAATTTATTTATAAGCGATTAAGAATGAACGATTTTCTAATTAACCATTCGTAAGCCGAAAGACAATAATGATAAAATTGCAGTAGAAAAAGCGAACAAGATAAAATCCTGTCCGCACTTGTGATTACCAAGAACATCTTACATGATGTTGCAGTACTTATGTACTATAGATGAGACGTATAAGTTAATTTTGCGCGATCGCCGATATTGTCATAAATTAAGCTTATGCGTTTCTCATATTAAAAGGTAAATTAACGTATTTAGAAATGCTTTCTCTTGATTGCTTGTAATTGCAGTTAAGAAAGAATTGGGAAAGAGCGAATAATTCTGAAGTAAAATGCAAAACCGAAAGCAGAATAGTAACTCGGATAAATTTGTGAATATGACGGACAGATGAATAAAAAGAATAAACTAAATTTCTAAATTTAGTAAAGGGATTGCGGTGGAGAAAAAGCTGTACAATTGCTCTGTCAATCCAAAAAATTGGTAACATTATAATCAAAAGGGTTTAATACCATTTCTTTATAAAGATGCGCCTAATTTAGCCTACGCAGGTAGGCTTTGTTTGAGTAGCCCCACCATAGCGAGAGTGAGGGTGATTAAGTGATTAAGCGCAGCCTCATACAGAATTGGTTTAAGAATATCTACAGTATCAATACGCAAGAATGAGTTTATTTAAGTTAAATTTATAAGCAATAGTTTTTTATAAAAATACAAACAAAGCTATCGATTTAACTTGTCATAATTTCTTTGTCGAGAATATATTAATTAACGTAGAGCGAGTTACAAGATAGACAGTTTTTTATTTAAAACGTAAATTGAGTAGCAATAGTAAATAATTAGCGAGCATAGATAATGTAGCTCTTAGCAGTTTATATATCCACGCTAATAAGATTGTTATGAATTTCATAAGTAATGAATGATATCAAGTAACAATACATCTCTCTAGCAGCTTTAATAACAAAGCAATATAAAAATCAGATATTTCTATCGTTGTTTATATATGCGACGAATGCGACATATCTACTGGAATAGTTGTAAAAAAAGCACGTTTAAGCTTTCAGGTATTTGACTATCTGGATGCTTTTTTGAGTCTAATATTAACGATTGCTTAACTTAGAGAAGGGAATCCAATGAATAAATTATCTTTTGTAAAACAACTAACAACCGTCGCAGCTACAGCAACGTTAATGACTGTAGGTATGAGTATAGCTAGAACTCAAACCGCTAGTGCCGCTTCAATTACTAATGGTGGCTTTGAAACTGGGGACCATACCGGGTGGACAGTTGTTAAGCAAGAAAATAGCGGTGGAGATAGGTTTATTACTGAAGGAACAACTACTCAACTAACAGGATCTTCGATTCCCAATCCTACTGAAGGTTCATTTTTCAGTGTTACAGATCAGGGTGGTCCTGGTTCCTACGTACTTTTTCAAGATATAGTCCTAGAATCTGATTCTAGTCATACACTTTCATTTGATTGGTTTGCTCAAGACTATTTCAATGCTGGAGTATCTGATGCTGGAAATATGAGTAAGGATTCTTTTCCCAATCATCATTTCAGAGTTGATATTGTTGATACTAGTTTTACTGATTGGTTTGGACCTAGTTCAAGTGCTGGAGTACTAGCAAATCTTATATCTCCTACTGCTGAAGCTCCTCTTGTTGAAGGTTTTAATAATGCAACATTTGACTTGACTGCCTTTTCTGGTTCTACCGTGCGCTTGGCTTTCCGAAATGTTGATAATAAAGGTTTTTTCCATGCTGGTGTTGACAACGTACAGATTCAGTCTGCATCTATCGCATCTGTTCCCGAACCTACAACTATCTTAGGTTTATTAGCATTAGGTGGTGCTGGCTTCGTTTCTCGTCGCAAAAAGCAAGCAGTAAAGTAGTAGACTAATAGACTAATTTGAATACTGTAGTAAAACCCAGCATCCTCTCTATAGATGTTGGGTTTTACAGTATATGATTTGTAGAAAATTTTATTTTTAGAATATTATCTTTAGACGTTTATTCTACAATATCAAAATCAGTGATTTTTAAAGGTGTAGCAGCCCAACGTTCGTTCGGGTAAATTTCTTTAATTTCTCCACTGAAGATAATTTTTATCCCATCTTTTCTAAATTTTTCGGGTAAACTGCAAAGACTTAATCGGCTTTCAAAATTAGTGGGATTATCTTCTGTAAGAATCCTACCACCTTTAATTATACCAACTCTATTGTTAATTATTTTTACTGTCTTTCTATCGTCAAACCAACATTCTAAAATATTTTTCATTATCCTATATTGACTTAGCTTTAAATTATTAAATATCTATTTTTGATTATAAACACTGTCTGATTTTAATTGAGGTTCCGGTTTCAAAATTTATTTAAATAATTAAAAATGCCCAGAATATAATTTCCATAAATTATCTTATAAGGATTTTTATTTATTAGAAATTTATATTTCGTTTCATTTGTATTGATGAACCGCACCTAACCGGTGATAATTGATAATTGTTAATTAATAATCTATACAGTGAAAAATCTTCTCCCAACTATACTCAAAATTGGCGGAATTTCTTTAGGGTTAATAATCTTCGCGGTAGTTGTCTTCTATTTCTGGGGTAGTTCAAATGCTCATCCCCGCGAAAAGTATGTAGAAGTTGTGGATTACCCAGGTTCGACACCAACAACGAATAAAAAAGAATTTACGATTATTACTTACAATATTGGTTATCTCTCTGGTTTAACTAACAATAAAGCCGTTGATAGGAGCAAAAATCTGTTTGACGATAATTTGAAAACTGTTATTAATGCTCTCAAACCGTTAAATGCCGATTTTATTGGTTTCCAAGAAATTGATTTGGCTTCCAAACGTTCTTTTAAAGTAAATCAAGTTTCAGAATTAGCAGAAGCTCTTTCTTTTAACCAAGCCGCAATAGCAGTTAATTGGGATAAAAATTATGTACCGTTTCCCTATTGGCCATTTACCGCTCACTTCGGCAAAATTTTGTCTGGACAAGCTGTATTAAGTCGCTATCCTATTAACAAAAATAGACGTATAGTATTAGATAAAGTAGCAAGCAAACCTTTTTTCTATAACGCTTTTTATTTGGATAGAGTCGCACAGGTAAGCGAAATTCAAATTGATAATCGCTCCCTTATTGTAATTAACGTACATTTAGAAGCTTTCGATGCACCCACCCGAAAGAAACAAACCGAATATATCCAAAAGCTGCTCTCGGAATACGTTGATGAATATCCGGTATTGTTAATTGGTGATTTTAATAGTACCGTTCCACCTATACCCGAAAATCCAGAACCAACAGTTGATATTTTATTGAAAACTGCTGCGATTAAATCGGCTTTTCCAGCAGAAGCGTTAAATAATCCCAAAATCGCTACTTTTCCCTCGGATAAACCAAAATTTAAACTTGATTACGTTTTCTATACTCCTAAAAATGTAGAAGTTGTTGAATGGAGAATAGTTGATGAAGT
>CAKZYM010000473.1 GCA_937884685.1 uncultured Calothrix sp. | reverse complement strand
CAGCATGAAAAGGTTAAACAAGCTTTTAGAAGAATGGAAGATTGCATATTTAGATTATGAAATAATGAATTCTCAAATTTAAAATCAGCTTCTACATAATTTTGCCCATAACCGAAAAGCAGTTTTTAATTGACGCTTCTTCGGTTTTTATTTTTTAGAGTTTAATTACCACTGAGGGGTGAGACCTCCTATTTACATATATCGGAACTAAAGAAAATACTGTTGGAAAAAAGTCGCCTAATTGGGTTATTTAATTTAAGTTATACGGCTATGGCACCACAGTCAATAATAACTAACTATTTTTTTGATTAGTAATGATTATCATTAATTACTTTCATTAAAAGTTATATAAAGATATACTTCTATCGATTTTAAAGTAACTACTTGTTAAGTCAGGAATTGATGACAATGGGCTAAATTAAAATTGCTTAAATTGCTAAAAAAAATAAGCAACTTATTTTTAAAAGTTGCTTTAACGGCTAATTTATTAATGATAATGATGAAGCTACCATCAACTATTTTACAATTAAAAGCTTATACCCACTCGAGCTTATAGAATGTTCCCTGGTCTGTCTTTTTAATTTCTAACTTTTTCTCCATTGCACTGTGGTTATGACTGAAACTTACTGGCTGACTTACCGGACATTTTTCCAAATAAGCGCTAAAATCTATAAATTTGTAAAGTTTAACGTACTTAATCTGATCCGCTTCTTTTGGAACAAGATTGATAGTGAGCAACTTTGTAGGATGCCGAATGCAGAAGTTGCTTATTTCTTCGCTTGAACTGTCAAGGTATATATCTGTAGCAATATTTACTCTCTCGCCTTTCCTCAAAGGTTTATCAAAGGTAACATTCAGATAAGTATATTCACTAGCTTCTTCCTTTTCAAGCAAGCAACAGCTTTTAGGACTAATAAATTCCACCTGACTCTGAGGGCATAGATAGGAGTCTAAAGCTTTTATAACTTCTAAGCCATCTTGAAGACATTGGATTTGGTAGAAATTGCGCCAAATTGTTCTGCCATTACTTAAAAAGAATACAAACACTTGTTTTATATCTATAAAAAAAGAGGATTTGGATTTAATTTGCTCCAGCACTTCTTTAAGCTCGTCTTCTCTCCTTTGCTCCTGAAACATCCTTAGCCTTGCCAAGTTAATATGTATTGTTCTGTTCTGTTTCAGAGTAGGTAATAATTCTTCAGGAGAGCAGCCTATCTTCTGGCTCAGGTAATAAAACATGGTCATTCCCGGTTCCCGCAATTGCCTTGCATATCTGGATATATCCTTTTTACGGATTTGCTTACGATGTTCCAACTGAGCTAAGTAAGACGATTTTTCTTCGGAGCCTTTTAAGTCGTCCTTAGCAATTTTTTTGACTAAGCTAGTGCGGCTCATTCCGTATTGTTTCAGTAATTTATCAAAGGGAGTACTTGCTTTACAAGTCATAGTAACTGTCTCCTTTCCATGAATGTTTTCACCTGTATTACTGAATACAGGCTTTAGATAAAAATTCTGAGTTTAGGGGCGTTTTCCTTCTTAATTTCAACTCAATCCAAATAACTCTTACTATCAAACTAAAGGAAGCTAGATTTACTTATTAACATCACTTTTGCAATCATAAAAATATTGCTTTTTATTATCAACAGAGAAGTAAATCTTGTTACTTCGGCTAGTTTTAGTATTTTGTATCATTTTGATTGGTTTCTTATATTTTCAGGAACAATCTATCTCAATAATCAATTGCAAACAGCCAATCGGTAAGAAAAAATAAGCAATTAAAACGAGCAACTTTTTTAAATAGTTGCTCAGTTGCTTAACTTTTACATACTGAATAAATATTATAGCCAAGAAGTTTGCCTGCCTTAAAAAAGAATTATTGAGCAACATCTTTCTTGAAAATTGAGTAATCTAAAAGTTGCTTTAGCAAATGATTAGAAGTTGCTTACAGCACTTCAAATGTTTCCTACGAAAGCTTCTAAACACTGCTGTTGAACTAAAATTTGCTCAATTTATCGAAAATATTGCTTATAAAAACAGTTGTTGTTGCTTGTTTTCAGTTATTTTAAGCAATTTTTAAAGCAACAATTAATAACTCAAAAATAATCAAATAAAATTCATTTTTGTATTGCTATTTATCTGCATTTTGTATATATTATTAATCAAGTTAGCACTAACAAGTTCTGACTTGATTAGCAATTAACTGATACGAAGGCTTCTGGAGGCTACCTAAGCTAAAGTATTTCAGTTCAAGGGATAAAACTAGTTCAAATTCATTAGGGAGGTGATTATAGATGATTTAAAGTATCACCATTTCGTATTCAACAAATTGACTTAAATCTTTTTGATTAGCTTTGGGTATAACTAAAAACTCCAAATAAAATTGGAGTTTAGCTTGCGTTACCGTTTGAATCAATTAAATAAAGTGGGTTTACGGGTTTAGTGCTTTTATTGCTCTTTGGCTCTTTACCCATAACCCCCTTTCTTAGTAATAATCCAATTGTAGAGTATTTTGAGCGGAATAGTAATAATGATTTTGAAAGCATTTCCAGGACTTTGGAAGTGCAGATATGCTCTGATGTCTGCATTTACCATAGCCCTAGTTACAATTAAAGCTGATAAAGCACAAGCTTCATTCATATTCCCAAAAGGCAAATGTGCCTTAAAATCCATCATTAACACGGCTTCAAACTCACAGAACGAGACGCTGAATCAGTTTCCTAATTTTTTCTTCACGGTGCTGGATTTATTGCTGGTAATGATATTAGTTGCCAGTATAACCCAGGCGGTTATAGCCATTCGCCAGGGAGAAGAGGTAGCTAGTCTTGTGCGAACACCAGTAACCATCCTTGCCGCAATGTTCATTATCATGATTATCCAAAAAGTCTTTCTTACTAATAGCGGGAGTTGTTGATTATGAAACCGAAAAAAGATGAGTTCATACCTGTCAGTCAAAGCCTTGGGAAAAAACTTGATTTCGGCTTTTTCTCCTTCTGGCAAGCCATTTATTTTGGCATTACTTTCATGGGTGGTTTTTTTTCACTCTTCCCCTAGACTTACCTCTCAAACTAAGTATTGGTCTATCCCTGATAATTTCCCTTAGCTTAGCCTTCATCATCGGCTCCAAACCTTACCAGTATTGGTCTAAATTCCTGCTAGTACCCCGATGGATAAAAGGTTATTGCACAAGCATCTCCCTGATGCAGCGAAGCAGACCAAAGGCACACAAACTAAAGCGTGGTAAGAAGAGTGAGCAGTACAAAGCTTTTGAAAACGCTCTTGATTTAGTCACCCTAGCCCGGATAACAATTGCAGGTCAAAGCCTTAACTGTTTTATCCTTGGTAATTGCAGAGGTGATTTATCCAACATTACAGTTAAATTTGTTTTCCGTCTCCGTGGTCTCAACCCCTTACAGAAATCAGAAGACAAGTTTGAGAAATATTGCCAAAATTTAGAAGATTACTTCAAATCAATTAACTCTACTGTAACCTTTGATTTTTCTTCCTTCGCCTACAAGGATTCGCCTGAATCTCAAAAGCCATTGCCGGAAGTAAGCAAAGAAGTAGAATTTCTGTACCACGACAACTACATAAGAAAGACGAAACTAAATCAAGCAAAACAGCGAAAAAGCACCGCTTGTTATGTCACAGTCACATTTAAGCTTGATTCGGGTGAAAAACCCAGAGACTGGCTGGATAAATTTCTTAGCTTTCTGGGACAGTTGTGGCTGGGAGGACTTGCTGTTAAGAGAAAAGGTAATTCATACCAAAAGGAATTAACTAAAATTCTCTACCTGGCTCATAATTTTGCTCTGAGACACAAGCTTTTACTGCAAGAAGCGGGACTTAAACCCAAGAATATGGATACAGAAGAATTGGTATCCTATCTGACTAGAAATGTTGGCAATCCACAGGCAATTACACCCAAAACCCGCATCTTAGTTTTAGACGAGGAGGGACTTGGAAGTGAGCCTTTGACCACAAACTATAAAAACAATGAAGCAGACAAGCTGCATCTTCTTACTCAACTCACAGGAGATAAAGCCCCGGTTGCTGAAAGGAATTTTGTCTATCTTCCCACCATAAACAAATTTGTGGCGGTAATGGTGCTGGAAGATAAACCGAAGGGGTTTTTGGGATACAAACATCAAATCCAGTACTGGTGGAATATCCTGTCAAGGCAGGGAATATACAATATCAGACTGATGACTGAAATTACTCCGGCTAATGCCATCTTAGCCTCCCTCACCCTTGAGAAAGAAACCTACCGGGCTACTGCCACTCAGAAACACGCTGGGGAACAAGGGAGATACGCTGTAAATTCTGAAGTACGGGAAGAAGAGGCACTAGATGCCCGCAGACGGCTGGCAACGGGTGATATACCCTTGCACACGGCTGTGATACTGCTCATTTTCCGTGATACACCCCAGGAGTTAGACACGTCTTGCCGTCAAATTAAGGGACTCATCCGCTTCCCTGCCAAAGTGGTACGGGAGGAGGAATACGCTTGGTTGCTGTGGCTGCAAAGCACAGGACTTAAAAAACAACAGCTTCTCTATTACCCCTTTGACAGGCGTTTGCTATTTTTCTCCAGCGAATTGGCAGGAATTTGTAATCTTACCCAAGTTGCCAAAGCTGATAATAGGGGACTTGAACTAATCGCCCACCAGGGTGCAAACCCTGTATATATCGATTTCTCCCGACCTAAGAATATAATGGTGCTTGGTACTACAGGAAGCGGGAAATCGCTACTTTTAGCTTCCTTCATTCTGGAATGTGTATCTCTTGGGATACCTTTTATATTGCTTGATTTACCAAATCCTGACGGAACCGGCAGCTTTAAGGAACTAGTATTATTCCTCGGTGGTGTCTATTTTGACATCAGCCGTGAATCAAACAACATCCTTCAGTTACCAAATCTGGACTCAATTACGGATGAAGACGAAAGGCAAAAAAGAGAACTTGATTACATTGAGGATGTCAAAACAGTTATCACCCAACTCGTTCTAGGCTCCCATACCGATTCGCTGGATAGCTTTTTAACCCAGACCATTCAATCCCTTATCTCTAAAGGATTGGAAGCCTTTTACGAAGACTCCGCTATTAAGCAGCGCTTTCACAAAGCTCAAGTCAATGGTCTTGGCTCAAGCGAGTGGGCTGACACTCCAACCCTTAGAGATTTAATACCTTTCTACTCTTCTGAGTACTTAGATGTAGGAAAAGGTAAAACTAACACCGAAGCACTTGATTATATTCGTTTGCGCCTTCAATACTGGCTCTCCTCACCCCTGGGTAGAGCGATTGGCAGACCAAGCACCATTGAAAGCACAAACTTTTTGATTGCTTTCGCTCTCACCAATCTCAACTCCTCCGAAGATGCAGCGGTTGTCTCCCTTAGCGCCTATTTGGCGAGTAAAAGACAAGTGCTGAGTTATGCTAACTCCGCTTTTTTCATGGATGAAGCCAGCGTACTCCTGCGCTTCGTGTTTTTATCCGTCTTAATGGGCAGATTGTGTGCAACTGCCAGGAAACAAGGCTGTAGGGTAATTTTAGCTGGTCAGGATATTGAATCAATCGCTGAAAGTGCGGCTGGAGTGCAGATTGTTAAAAACACCCCTTGCAAACTGATTGGACGTATTGAGAGCGCAGCAGGTGCCAGTTTTACCGAACATATAGGTGTTCCACTAAGCATTATTGAAGCGAATCAAAGATTTCTACCAGATAAAGCCCAATTCTAAACCCGTTGGCTCCTTTCCTACAAAACTAACTTCACCCATTGTCGCTATTATCCTTCTTTCACTATTCTTGCTCTCACGGGCAACGGTCGCGAGGAAGCCCAGGTACGCGAGCAGTTCAAAACCCGTTATCCCGATAAATTCCATTGGGTAA
>CAKZYM010000472.1 GCA_937884685.1 uncultured Calothrix sp. | reverse complement strand
GAGAGGGATTAAGGGTGAGGTTATTTGGGAAACAAGGAACAAAAAATATGTCATTAAAATTTCTCAAAATCAGAAAATCTCGTCTATCATTACTAGTTGTATTTATCGCTTTCCTCAGCATTTTTTGTATTGAGATAATTCTTTTAATTCCTTCAATTATCAGAAGAGAAAAACAGCTTCTGAATCAAATAGAAGAAATCACAGAGGGAAAAGTTTCTGTACTTACACAGATTTCCGTTCCTAGTGGAACTGAAGAAACCGACGCAGAAATTTATGACCAATTGACTCATTTAGTTGATTTAAAAGAAATTATGATAACCGACGAACTCAAACATGTAATTGTTGGAGGTTCGTTCTACACTAAACAAGGAGAGTTAATTGGAAGTTTTGGAAAAGAACCCGAACTTTCTATTTTAGACTTCAAACGCAATCCAAATAAAGGCTTTCGTACTCAAAATGGTTCTTTTTACGATGCTGGTTGGACAACAGAACAGATGGGAAGAGATACTTTCCTAATTATTCGTCATGATACTACTTCGCTTCAGCCAGAATTAAACGCTTATATTTTACGCATTGCTGGTTTAGTGGTGCTGATTTCTATATTTGTTACCTGTGGTGTATGGATTGCATTAGAACCAATTGTAATTCGTCCTATAATCTGTTTAAGAAATGATTTAATCAAAGCAGGAGAAGCAATTAGTAAAGATAAAAAAACACCAGATTTTGCTTCAACTTCAATCCAACGTAAAGATGAATTAGGAGACGTAATTATAGCTTTTGATACGATGTATCATCAAATCAGTACGGCTTATTACCAAAGAAAACGTGCTGAAGCTGCTTTAAAAGTTAGTTTAACTGAAGTTGAAAAATATTCACAAGCCCTGAATGACGAATTAGAAAAAGGGCGAGAAATGCAGTTAAATTTTTTACCCGCTGACGAAAAAATTAAATGTTTTGCTGATAAATACAATTGGGAAATCGCTTCTTTCTTCAAACCTGCTCGACAAGTAGCTGGAGACTTTTATGACATATTTGAACTTAATAATAGTAGTGTCGGATTTGTTATTGCTGACGTATGTGACAAAGGAGTAGGAGCAGCACTTTTTATGGCTCTATTCCGTAGCTTAATTCGTATTTTTTCAGTTCAAATCCAACTACGAGGACAAGCTCCTCAAATATTAGAACAAAACTTACCAGAACAAGGCTGGATTGGTAAGTCGTCATTAACTAATTTAGCTCATTTGAATGCACTACAAGCCGTTTCCTTAACTAACGAATACGTCGCTAAATACCACGGTGAACTGGGTATGTTCGCTACTTTATTTTTTGGAGTATTAGAACCAACTACGGGACTAGTTACTTATATTAATGCCGGACACGAACCTTTATTTATCATTTCTCCTGACGGTGAAGTAAAACAGCAGCTTGAATCAACTGCACCCGCTGTAGGAATGTTGGCAAATATGGACTTCCCCATTCGTCAAATTTATTTACAACCCGAAGAAATTCTGATTGGTTATACCGATGGTGTAACTGAAGCTCGCAATTGCGATAATGAATTTTTTACCGATAAAAGACTTCTCAATCTTTTAGAACAACCAATTGATTCGGCTCAAGATTTATTGAATAAAATTACAACATCTATAGAAGAATATACTGGTAACTCCGAGCAGTTTGACGATATTACGATTTTGGCATTACAGCGCAAGATTTAGGACTTTCCAGAGTAAGATAGTCAAATATTATTTTGGAATGAAAAATGTAGGCTGATACGTTGGGATATATTATTAATGAGTATCGGTGAATTATAACTATATCAATCCTAACTTTTAATAAAAAAATATTTATAAATATTGATAAGTATCGTCTTTCCCTTCTGTTTACTAACTTGAAAATCTGGTGTTGAAAAGTTATACAATACTCTACTCTTCACTATTTTCTCTTCATCAGCTATCTACTTGATTTATAGATGCATAAGATAACTATACTTGCAGATTAATTTTATCTAAATATAAAAATTAATCAAAAAAAAAGCTAATAAAATTAACTTAATCAAAGTATCAGATGATGGGTAATCGGTAATCACAATTCCATAACAGAATTCATTCTCTCCCATAAATATTGAATTTAATTGAGGATGAATCTAATTGAAGATGAATTACGACTTCGCAATTACCGATTCCCCATTATTTATTAATCTGAATTATTAACTGTTGGCTACCATCGGTTGCTCTAGAGAAGATTGCTCAACAGATTGCTGCGATAAACTTTTGTAGAGTTCGCTTAATTGCATTGCAACTCCATCCCAACTAAATTTCTTTTCAACGCGTTTTCTTGCAGCTTGACCTAGTTCTTCAGCCCATTGAGCATCCATCAAAATTCGGTCAATAGCATTAGCAAAAGCCGGAACATCTTGCGGAGGTGCTAACAAACCAGTTTCTTCATTTACAACAGTAAACTGAAGTCCACCAACATCGCTTGCAACTACTGGTGTAAAGCTGGCCATTGCTTCGATAGCTACCAGTCCAAAAGGTTCATAGTGACTGGGGACAACGCAAACGTCAGCCGCACCATAATAAAATGGTAAATCTTTTTGACTTACACGACCGGGGAATTCGGTCATCTGAGTTATTCCCAATTCCGCGACAATTTTCTCAATGCGATCGCGTTCTTTTCCATCGCTATGTCCGGGACGACTACCCCCACAAATAATTAATTTAAAGTCTTCTCTACCGAGTAATTTAGATTGCCCTACAGCACGTACTAATGTTTCAATACCCTTGCGTTGGTCGAAACGTCCTACATACAATACAAGCTTAGTTTCACTGGGAATTCCTAATTCTGCTCTTGCTGCTTTTCGGTCAACGCAACCAAAACGCTCAATATCTGTACCGCAAGGAATTATATCAATATTTCCTTTTGTAGAAACGAGGCTACGCATGTGTTCCTGTTCTTGCGGTGAGGTTGCAACAATTGTTTGAGCAGTTTCTAATATCTGTTTTTCTACTCCTAAACGAGTACTAGCAATTAAAGGAACAGTTTTTACAGTATTGTACTTAACTGCTCCTAAAGAATGATATGTATGAACTAAATTACTACCTTGCTTTTGCTTTAACTGCATACCAACCCAGCTAGAAAGCCAATAATTAGTATGAATTAAAGAATAAATAATTCCATTATCTTCTTGAAATTTAAGAAAATTATCTACAAATTCTGGTAGATGCCCAAAAATATTGTCTCGTGGTACAAAATCAACATTACCAGCCTTCAAACGAATTGTTCGACAATTCGGAGAATGTTCAACAATATCTTTTTGCTTGACATTCACTTTACGAGTGAACATATCAACTTGCCATCCAAGTTCAGCCAATGCTTCCCCTACATGACGAACGTAAACATTCTGCCCTCCAGCTTCTTCCTTACCTATTTCAATCGCTGGGTCGCCGTGGACGGATATCAAGGCGATGCGTTGTTCTGTTGCAAGGTTCATAGTTTGTTGGTTATTTATGTGTTTTGTTAGTAAGGACTGCTACTCTTGAGAGCGCGTTAAAACCTTAGACCAAAATCTTTGTAAATGTTAATGTTATCTTTATTTTAATTTAAGATGTGAAATATTTTTACTTATTTGCTATTGACTTTACTCTAATCAATTCAGTAATAATATCGATTAACGTGGTGCTAGGAAAACTATACTTGTATTTACTGCTACTTATTTTATTCCTTGATTGACCTTACAGTTTTTGCCATAAACCAAATAGATAAAGTACTATTTTTAACTACGATTTTCTGATTTAACTGCAATAATCATGTCATTTAAACAATAAAATATACCCAAGTTGCTAAGTGATAATACTATCGAAGATATTAATTGAAATAATAAATTGATTATATTTAAGCTTTTACGGATATAGAATTGCAACAGAGCATAACAGTTAATGTATTTTAAAATACATTTCATGTTTTTACAAGTCTTACTTTGCTTGAAGCTATTATTTATCGAAGAAATTCAAGTAATTTTATTCAAAGACTAGTAAAAAACGATACTAAAATTATAAGTTATGGATATTTACAATATATGATTTTTTTATAGTTAATTCTTAGATGAACCCCAGATTTTTAAGTTGAGATTCAATTTTTGCTAACCAATTTACCTTCAAATTCAATTACTCATACCATTTCTTTATAAAGATGCGCCGAATTTAGCCCACGCAGGTGGTGAAACAAGGATGTCGTTCAGTCCCCAAAACTAGCGGTCTTCTCAGCTTCTCTCGTTAGCGCAGCCTCATATAGAATTATTATTAGCTCTAAATTCAGTAAATAAGCTCTACTCTCTCTCGTTTAATTTGCGATTTTGAGTTCAAAACCAATATATTAACAAACTCAAATCAGTATCTAAAATTTTTGATTCCAGCTTAGGTAGATGAAAATATGTTGGTGATAACTTAAGTAAAAAAATACTGCCTGTGCTAAGCAGTATATAAATTAGTATTTT
>CAKZYM010000471.1 GCA_937884685.1 uncultured Calothrix sp. | reverse complement strand
AAAAGTAATATTATCTACCTGCTTTTGTTTCGTTAATTGCTGATAGTAGTTTACTTTTTCCTCTTTACCTCCCGCACAAACAAACTGTATTTGAGGTAACTGCTTTGCAACTTCAATTAGAATATCAATTCCTTTAAATTTTTCTAATGCACCGGAATAAACTACTAATTTATCTCTGTTACTTTGAAGTAGTTTTTTACGCCATTCTGCTGCTGCTTCTGGATGTCTTTCTATGAATAAGCGATTATAACCATTATGTAATTTAATCACTTTTGACCGTGGCATTCCATTGGCTATCATGCTTTCTCTTACCGTATCCGCTACTGTAATGGCAATTTGAAATAATGGATTATTAACTATTTCTTGTACAAAAGTTTTGTCTTCATGATGGTGATGTTCGTAAATTGCAGGTATGCCATTTTGAACAGCTGCTTTGATAAAATTCCAGTCACGACTGTGAACTATTTGAGTTTTAGGAAGAATATGAAAGGGAAAATAATATTTTGAGGCAAGAGTATTAGAACTGGTAAATTTAGTATTAAAGTAATCTATTGGGAAAGGCATTGGTAAAGGAGAAACTTTAAGATTATCCTGAAGATTGTAATATTTGATAAGTTCTTGTGGTATTTCTCTAGGTCGAAAAGGACGAATTAAATTAACTGGGTTAAAAGCTTCTTTTCCTTTGATAGGGTATATCAACACTGTAGAGTAACCTAAATTAGCCACTGCATTAGCTGCATTTGTTGACTGGACTAAATGAGCTTGTGGTTTGGGTATTTCTTCTTTGATGAAGTAAATATAGTGTTTGGGTGCATTAGTTTTCATTGGATGGGATTTGGTATCTGATTGTTAAGGAGTAAAGATTTGGGAGTAGGAAGTGAAGATTGCTTAATATGGGCAATTAGATTTATTGTTTGAGCTATTTCAATTTTTTATTAAGTCATTAATCATTCTACTTTACTTCTTACTCTCTACTCCTTAATGTTTCAATCTTTAATTCCATCCTCAAACTGCTTTAAATCACTAATTAGTTGCAAAGATGATTGGTAAGATTGGGAAATAATTTCATCTTGGGTTTGATTAGTCTCAATATCTTCATTGACTAATGAAGCCAATGGTTCAATTATTGATTCTATTTTGCTACGGAAATCTTTGGAAATAGTTTCTAATTTGTTTTCTTGAGTTTCTGTACTAGAATTGTCTCCTACAGTTGGTACTAATTGCCAGTTCTTTTGTAAGCTAAAAATATCTTCAAGAACATCGACAAAGTTGAGGGTTTTTAATGCTGCTTTGTAGGAATCTTCTAATAATTCCTGATTTTCTTTGACGTTTTCTGGTGGATTATCAAGCAGTAAATGTAAGAAACCAATTAAAGAATTTAAGCGAGTTCGCATTTCATATGATATCCGCACTAAACTTTGTTGGTTTTTGCTTTCTGTTTTTTCTTGCTCCCCAAACTGCATTAAATAAAGTCGTTTGTAATAACCGTCTTTCTGCAATAATTCGTAATGGGTTCCCACTTCTACTACCTGTCCCTGTTCTAATACTGCTATTTGGTCGGCTTTTTGGACTGTAGAAAGACGGTGAGCAATTACTAAAGTGGTTCTGTCTTTACTTAAATCATCGATAGCTTGTTGTACTAATCTTTCGGAAACCGTATCTAATGCCGAGGTAGCTTCATCTAGAATAAGAATATCTGGATTTTGTAACAAAGCTCTTGCTATTGCTAATCTTTGTCTTTGTCCTCCAGACAACATTACACCGCGATCGCCAATTGTGGTTTCAAGTCCCTGGGGCAGTTTGGTGATAAATTCGTAAGCGTTAGCACGTTTGGCTGCAGAAATAACTTCTTCTTCGCTAGCTATTGGTTTTCCATAAGCAATATTGTTTCTGACAGAATCGTTAAAAAGAAATGTGTCTTGAGAAACAATTCCCATAGATTTACGTAGGGAAGGTAAATTGTATTCTTGTAAATTCGTATCGTCGATAACAATATTGCCAGAATTTGGGTCGTAAAACCTGGGTAAAAGGTCTGCTAAAGTTGACTTACCCGCACCCGAACCTCCAACTAAAGCTAGGGTAGTACCGCAAGGTAAGTATAAATCAACATCTTTGAGAATTAATTTATCGTGATTGGGATAGCTAAAAGAAATCGAATTAAAGTGTATTCCTTTTTGTAATTTAGTAAATTCAATATCACCGTTCCCCATAAACGGTTTATTTTCCCTATCTAAAAAGTCTGCAACAATACTAATGCTTGATGATGTATTAGCGAAGTTACTTCGTACAGTATTTAATTGCGATACTAATGGCAGAATTCTGAGTAAAATTAATAAATAAGTAAGTAGTACTGGTGAAAGTGAAGAAATCTCATCTTTAAAAATAACGCGACTGATAAAGACAATTCCTAACAGTGCCGAAATCCCTAATACCTCACTAACAGGTGCGATTATTTCAGAGTTAGCCTGAGACCTAAAATCAGCAGTTTCACGACTTTTAATCAGTCCTTTAATTCGATTAAATTCTTTATTTTCATTACCAGTTGATTTGACTAAACGTATGCCATTAAGTATTTCTAGGATGGCGATAGAATAACCTTTAGATACCTTGCTTAACTCCTTCCCAAACTTTTTAGACCGGACAATCGCATACTGATTAACTAACATTACTAAAGAAAGTAATATCGTCGCTGCAATAGTTAACTTCCAAGAAATTGATAATAATATTGCAGTAAAAACTAAAATTGTAATTCCAAGAATTACCAGTTTTGTTGTATTGCGTAAAGCACTAGCAGTACGTCCAGTTTCTACACCAAGTCGGTTGATTAAATCACCAACCTTCATCTTGGAATAATAATCAATATCTACTTCTAATAATAAATTGACCCCTGCTTGACGGATATCCGCAGTCAGTCTCCGAGTTAAAGTACTCGATGTCAAACCACTTGCATAATTAGCTGAATTTTTTAATAAAATAGTTAATATAATTGTTCCAGCCATTAATCCCAAACGATAGTTTGGAGGAAAACTATCAAAAGGGGTCATAATAAATTGAATCAGTGGAGGTGCATTTTGCAAGTCTACACTTTGTCCAACAATTCTTAAAATTACTGGCACAATTAATGCAGTGCTGACCCCATTAAATAAAGCTCCCGAGAATCCTAAAACTATTGTGAGAATAATCCACCCAGGATAGGGTTTAGCAAATCTATAAATTAGCTTTCTTGTAGACATGAAGTTTTTTACTTTATTTTAATAATTTTAATCGAGATAATAATTATTTAAAATCATGCAAAATCAATATTTTACTTAGAACCATACTTAGAATCAATTTATATTTTTAGCCATCAATTCTAGCAATTTAAACTAGATATAACTTTCGATAAAGTTGATGCCATTGCGTCAATACTATAATTTTGAATACATCTTTCTCTAGCTCTTTTGCCTTTTTCAATAGCTTCCTCAAAATTCTGGAAAATATAGTTGATTTTATCAGCGATTTCCCCAGGATTACTTGAATCAACAGTATAACCAGTATCAGCTAAAATATCTGGGATATCACCTACTTTTGTTGCCAAAATTGGTTTTGCCATTGACATTCCATCTGTTAACTTTAAAGGAAACTGAGCCAAAGCTGCTGGAGTATCTCTTTGAGGAACAACAATTACATCTGCTGCTGCAACAATATCTGGCATTTTATGAGATGGTTGCTTTGGTAATTGAATTATCCAACGTCCCCATTTTTCTATTAATTGAGCATCATAGTCATCATAGGGACTACCACCAACGATTACTAACTTTAAACTAGAATCGTTTAAATTATCCAGAGCAATTAAAACATCTTCTACCCCTTTATAAGGTCTTGGGGCACCAGGAAACATTAAAATTTTATGCTCCGAAAGTCCATAACGCTTTTTACTTTCTTGAGAGTTATAAAGTTCGGGATTAAAAAGCGAAGTATCTTTCCCATTCGGAATATAAACTCCACCAAATCGTTTTTTCAAAAATTGGGTATGAATGGTAATTACATCAGCTTTATAGGACATATCTTCCATCCACTTGGTGTAAAGCTGATGGTCTGGATACCTCAAAGCTCCTTCCCGTTTCAAAACATCTCTAGCAAACTGTTTTAAAGAAGGACGATATTGCCATTTTTCACCACCAGACCAACTCAATTCCCAATCATCAATATCTAAAATTATCGGCTTTTTAGTTTTCAATCTTTTTAATAACGATAAACCAAAAGTACTTGCTTTTGGTCTCATAGCATAAACGATATCACCATCTATTTTTTTTACTAATTGAGAAGCTGATGATAAAAATCGTGGATAATTATAACCATTAAAAGTAGAAACTTTTATTTGAGATTGAAAGCTTACCGCTGGTTCATCACCAAAAACAAATCCTAAAATTTCAACTTGATAATCTAGCTTTTGTAGTGCTTGTGCAAGTAAAAATGAACGAACACCACCACCACCCCACCTACCCGCACCAGCACTGGATAAGTCACTAACAACTATAGAAACTTTTAGTTGCTTTTTGCTTTGCATACTTCTCCACAACAATTAAGTTCAGCTAAATTGCAATAAAAATATTTGTAGAAGACCCCCAGCGAATTTAAAGCAAGTTTTAAAAATTCGTATCTTAAACCTTTACATAAAATGGCATTTACCGAATGTTTACTGTATAAAAATACGAGTCATAGTCTAACTCTGTATCTACTACTTATCCTAGAGCGAATTTACTGATAGTTCCAGAAAAACATAAATGATTATGTTTTTAGTTGAGTATTCTTACGGTTAAATCGAATACGTAAGTAGTAATATGACAGTTCTATATAAATTGCGCGATTTTCAAGTATTGAGAAACCAGGTTTATTCGTTTTCGCTGTTTATCCTAAAGTGTAAAAACTGCTACTACACTTAGCAAAAAGCTTATAGCACAGATAATTAATATACAGCCTCTCTGTGTATATTACTATTTTAGTGTTTTTTTGCTACATATTATTACTGATAATTCAGATACTACTTGCATAAATTACGTAATATTCACAATGTTTATATGCGTTTTTCACATACGGTTTGTTAGAAATGATTTATTCAACATTCATCTACCCATACAAATAAATATGGAAACCTTTGGTATTTACACCCTTGCGAATGATATAGTATTTGACCAATTGGTTGCGCTCTTGAATAGTATTGAAGCTAATATAGGTTGCGATATCCCAGTTTGTATAATTCCTTTTGACAATCGTCTAGATAGAGTTAAACAAGAAGTTAGCTTGCGTTCTAACGTTAGTTTATTTGAAGATATGTCTTCAATTGAACGTTGGGAAAACTTTGCTCGTCGATTTGCTAGCGTTCATCCTGAAGCTATAAAGACTCAGCATTCACATCCTCGATGGTATGGAGGAAAGCTACATCGTAAGTTTGTAGCCTTTGACGGACCTTTTGAGCAGTTTGTATTTTTCGATGCAGATAGTCTAGCAATGAAACCGATTACGGATATTCAAGAAAAATTGCAGACTTATGATTTCGTTTTTGATGATTGGGAACACACTAAATCTCGCGATAAAGCAGCATTAAATATTCCCTTGATTGAAGCTACTGGTATATTTACAGAAGCTGAAATACAGCCATTGCTGCACTGTTCTAGCTTTTTTGGCTCGAAACGTGGAATTTTCAATACTCAAGAATTAGATGCATTACTCAACCGTATAGTTGAAGAAGGTGAAGCAGCTTGGGTAAACTCTCAAGCTTGGTGGGACGATGCTTTCTTGTTTAATTACATGACACTTAGGTCGGAACGCTCACAGTTCAATTTTACCCTTAGTTCTGATAAACGGCATAGAAGTGGCAACTGTGCAAATGCAGATCCGTTTGTTGCTATTGACAATGTTTTATTTAATCAAGAGGGACTTAAACCGATTCATCGAATTCACTATATGGGCTATGCTTCAATTGATTTCACGAGATTGTCTAAAGGAGAAGATGTCGATATCCGTTTTAAAGATATCTTTTTGCACTATCGTTTTCTAAAACAACCTCTTATGAGACCTGCAATACTAAAGTCACCCAGCTTTCAGTCAAAAGCTAATCGATTTATAAAGAGGGTCGCGAACAAGTTTAGTAAATTCACAACTTACTTCCCTGTTTAGCTGTATACAAAGAGTATGAAGCTATAGGTGATGAATCTCCTGCGATGAAATAACTACAACTAGTAAACGAGTTGTAATAGAACAAGAACTATTGGCTAGCATGATTTTGTACTATAGATGATTATTAGGTTTAGTTAAGCAATACATAAAAAACTTACCTTACAGAAATCTTTTATAGACACAATGACTTTAGAATAAAAGTAGCCTAAAAAATATTTAGCTAGATTTAATTGTTCTAAATTTAACATTCATTTCACAATAATTACATACACGAATGTTTTAGGTATGTTATTCTCTGTTCATACGTCAGTATGATCACTAGTTTCTAGAAACATTCTAGAAATGTATAGTTATTAGGTTGCATTCTTCCGAAGCGGTAAATCGAGCTACAAGTATTAAATATCAATAGAAGCAGCACTGCTGAAAGTATTTTATTTCTTAGTTTTTAAGCTTTGACATAAAAGCTATTAATGAAAGTTTTAAGTCATTGCTACTTTTATACTTGTTGTTATGCTCAGAATGCTAAACAAAAAGTATCTTGGCTTTTATTTAGCTATATAAGTTATTTATATTAACTTTATTTTTTTGTACTAGCTAAGGGTCATCACATATAGTATCTCATCAAGAACACTTAATATTTATCGCAGGCTAATTTTTTTGAATTAGTTATTGATTAACTATTAAAAAGGTTTAGAAATTTTAGTATAGTTATACGTTAATTTACTAAAACAGAATTCAGCCTTTAAGAATACGAATTTATCAGATAATTTTAGTTGTGATTGCTGTAGGGTGCCAGCTTATTAAGAATTATTAGCAGTATAATTTGCTGGAAATAGTGAAATAAATAGGGTTACTATTTGATTTATTTGAGCATAGATTGCTTGACTTAATAAGTATATGACAAAGATTTTGCGGTTTATTTCCTGTTTATAAAAAGCTGGATATTTTGGAAATTATAATAGATTATTCTTATTTGTTTTTTCCATATACGTAATAAGCAATAAATCATATTTTAAGCAAGGTAAACAGTTTTTTTGTTTTACCTAAATTGTCGCTAGATAATATTTTGTATTCAAAAGCTATCACAAAATAGTAACGAAATTAATGCATAAATATTCAACTTAATTGTTGAATATAAACATATTTTTTGAAGCAGAAAAAACAGTTCAATTGAAATTTACAAGATTTATAAATTAATTAGAGGATACAATGGCAGACAACACGAGCAATAATACTGCAAAAGCTTCATTCATCATCAACCCTAACGGTAATAGTATCAATAGTAGTACTTATGTTAGTAACAGTTTTGTTATTACTAACAATTCAACCAATGGTGAAAAAATAGAGAAAGTTACTATTGATTTGAGTACTAGTATTTTTCCAGATTTAGTATTCGACCCCGATGGTGTTGCTGGAGACCCAGTTGGAAAAGGATTTACTCCAAATCAAAATGGAGGAACGGGATTAGTTAACGGTAATTTTATTAAGCTTCGCGATGATGGCTATGATGCATTAGAAATCTACTTTGATGATTTTGACCCTGGTGAAACATTTACTTTTTCTGCTGATGTAGACCCAACAAGCGTTAGGGGTTTACCTCAACCAGGTCCTCAAGATTCTGGAAGTGTATCGGGATTAGAGTTAATTGGGTCAGAAGTAACGGTAACTTTCGATAACAATGCTACATATACCGGACAGACTTATAAAATTCCTGGTTCCTTAGATGGTTCGGAAGCAGTAGTTAAATCTAATTTACCCCCCAAACTTGCAGTCGAAGTTTTAGGTCTTTCTCCCTTACCTGCGGTAGTTTCAGAGTTAAATCAAACAGTCAGAATCTCAGGTACACCTGGTCAAGAGGTTGCATTACTTGCTGTTGAAGGAGGTTTATTTCTTGATGATTACGATGGGTTTGATATTGACCCGTTTGAAGCTAATTCAGCCATAAAAGTTGACGAAAAGTCTGCAACTATAGGTTCTGAGGGTTATGTCGATATTCCCATTACCTTAAGCGATTCATTACAAGACTCTAAAAATAACGGTGGAATAAATCATTTAGTCGCAGTAGCTAAAGATTCAGAAGGTATTACAGGTTTACTTTCTGATGTGAAAATTATAGACGTTGAATCTAATTCAACACCCAATCCAGATCCAAATCCCGACCCAGATCCAAATCC
>CAKZYM010000470.1 GCA_937884685.1 uncultured Calothrix sp. | reverse complement strand
CCAAGACTGTGCTTTTGGCTGCTTTCTAATCCTTAAAAAGTTTCGTGGGGTAAATAGGAATACTTTTTCGAGTTTGTTTTTGAGTTTTTTGCTGAAGTATTTGAGAATCACTGCGGGGACGAAATTCTACAACATCACTTTTAATCGTAATATCATAGTTGCCAAAAAAGTCATGTCCTAGCAGCCCATTTTGTAATCCCGAGCCAGCAATAGCTACAGCAACTTTTTTGATTTTGACACCACCAGCTTCAATAGAATCAACATAGCCGATAGGGAATTCTACTGATTGAGCGGAAGCTGTATTAGCCTTTGCCTTGCCAACGGTAGTAACACCGAGTAATCTAGCCATTTGCTGGGTAATGACGGTACCACTAGCACCTGTATCGACAATCATTTCAAACCGCTGCTTCCCGTTAAAAGTTACATCGATAATTGGTGTCCCTCCAATTCGTCGCTTTATAGGAGCGCGAAATGCTATGGGTTGAGGCTTTTGTTCCCGGACAGGAACAGCAGCATATACTTCTCTTGTTTGAATGGGTATTGGTATGGGCTGACGGGGTGTTGCTGGTGGTTGTGGTGGTTCGATTTGTGCGACTGTAGTAGGTAATTGCTGCGGTATGGCCGCGATAGGAGATTGCAAATTCTGTTGTAGTATTTTTTGTACCGTTTTAGGAACCTGCATTTTTTGCGATCGCGCAATGGATTCCTTTAACGGTGGTACTGTTACGACTGTTTTTCGAGGTTCTGGTTCTAGCTTTGGTTGTCGAAGCGCAACAGATTTATCCAAAGCATAATCAAAATATCGCTGGTATTCTTTAATCTTGACTTTAGCTATGGAATGGTAGCGAGATGAAGAGCGAACTGATTTCATCAAATTAATCGCATCTTGGTAGTAATCAGCCACTAACTTCCAATCATCCGACGATTGAGCCGATTGACTTATACTAAAACCACCACTGGCCTTGTCCAATCCCATTTCAAAAGAAGTGGGTTGAGTTTCTTCGTCAGCTTGATTGGATAATTGTTCTTGTGTGGATGTTGCTTGTACCGTTCGAGCGGCAGGTGAATCCACCATAGGAGGGGCGCTCGGCACTGATTGCTGCTTGAGGTTCTGGGGAATTTTGACAGTTTTTGATTGTTTGCTACAAGCAACGCTAACTATAGCTAGTGCGCTGCATAGAAAAGTCAATGCTGCATGGGGAAACAAAGGCTTAAGCATAATAATTTTTAATTGTACCAAGCCCTTGAGGGCAAAATCTACTTTCGGTTTTTAACGATTAAAAGTCAGTAAGAGCGCTACTCAGAAACCTGTTTTTCGCAATCAGGAAACATCTTTAAGCTTAGAAGTTAAGTTCATCCTCATCTTATAGTGACCTTATATAGAATACCCTTTTTACTATTTTAGTCATTAGGGGAAGATAATCAGCTTACAAATAGCAATTGATTTTCTAACAGTTTCTTGAGTGTTAATGGTAATTAAAAGCCAATCAAAACAAATCGCTGTAATTTACTAAACCCTTTGCGATTAAAAGCCCTTTCGTGTCTCGCGATACTTTATAATTATCTTTCGTTCGCGCCCAGTAGATAATTCTCATTATTTATTGTTGCTTATTGTTGCTAATTAGTTTTATTGCTTATGCCTCTGTTTGACGCAACACCAGCTTTACTTGTTCTAGCAGACGGAACCAGCTATCGCGGTTGGTCTTTTGGTGCTACCGGAACTGCTATCGGAGAAGTAGTTTTTAATACCGGTATGACGGGATATCAAGAAGTTTTGACCGACCCCAGCTATTGTGGTCAAATTATCGTGTTTACCTATCCAGAGTTAGGCAACACTGGTGTGAATCCAGAGGATGCCGAGTCAGATAAGCCTCATCTCAAAGCATGTATAGCCAAAAATATTTGCGAACGCCCAAGTAATTGGCGGTCAACTCAATCTTTACCCGATTATTTAAAGGAGCATCAAATACCGGGAATCTATGGTATTGATACTCGGGCATTAACTCGTAAAATCCGCAACTTTGGAGCGATGAATGGCGGCATTTCTACTGAAATACTCGACCCGAACGAATTATTAGAGCGGGTAAATGCAGCCCCATCAATGAGCGGATTAAATTTAGTTAAAGAAGTAACAACTCCAGACGTTTATGAATGGTCGGAGCCGACAACAACCGCGTGGGAATTTAATATAGATTCTCAAACAGATTCCGGAGAAAAATTCACTGTAGTAGCTTTGGATTTCGGCGTTAAGCGCAATATATTACGTCGTTTGGTAAGTCATGGTTGTCGAGTCATCGTAGTTCCAGCAGACACTTCAATCGAGGAAATTCTTAAACATCGGCCAGACGGAATATTTCTTTCTAACGGGCCTGGAGACCCAAGTGCGGTTACTGAAGGAATCGAGACCGCTAAAGCATTATTAAAATCCGATAAGCCCATATTTGGTATTTGCATGGGACATCAGATTTTAGGTCAAGCCCTAGGAGCGCAAACCTAAAAACTAAAATTTGGTCATCGTGGTGTAAAACAGCCAGCAGGTTTAACAGAACGACTCGAAATCACTTCTCAAAACCATAGTTTTGAGATAGACCCCGATTCCTTAAATAACAGCGATGTAGAAATTAGCCACCTGAATTTAAATGACAGAACTGTTGCTGGGGTAAAACATAAATCCTTGCCCATTTTCTCAGTACAATATCATCCCGAAGCATCTCCGGGACCTCATGATGCAGATTATTTATTTGAGCAATTTGTTCAAGCCATGAAAAAAACTCGACAAACAATTACAGCTTGAGTAAAAGTCGGGTAAAAATAGAGGAAGCGAAAAATTAGAACTTAAATAATAGTTCAATTTTTTCACTTTTAATGTCTATAACCGCAAGTAGCGGTTAAAGTAGACAACAGACACAAAAAACATCTATACTTGAGCGTTTGCTTTCACCACGAGGAGGGAATTATTGCTGAACCACTTAATCTAACCGTAAGCCTGCGAGGTACTCGTGAAGTCCGGGATAGTTGTCAGCTATTCCGCCTCACAGGATTGTTAGACGCATTTTCCGAGCCGACATTTCGTAAGGTACTTAGTAATAAAATTGATGAAGGTCCCAGACACGTTATTCTGGATCTTTCACAAATTGACTTTGTAGACAGTTCTGGTTTGGGAGCTTTGGTGCAGTTAGCCAAGCAAGCTCAAACCGCTAAAGGTACCTTTCAAATCGTCACAAACGCCCGCGTTACTCAGACAGTCAAGCTAGTGCGTTTAGAAAAGTTTCTTGCTTTGCAAACTTCAGTTGATAAAGCACTAGAAAACACAAAAGCCTCTTGACGACTTGAGGGTCGCAAAAATTAGCTATCCGATGTTTATCCGGATAGCTAAACTACTCAAAATACCCTTGCAGTGAAATGTGGGGTTATCCTAAAGCATTTGTCTTTATTTATTTCATCATCTATTAATGTAATGCGACTTACATTACATTTTTTGGTTGGCAGGCTTTGTCCTCTGTTCCAGAGGTTAAAATTCTCAGTTATTTACTTCTTGAATTTCCGCTTCAAACTTCAACATAGCGCAAAACATTCCCCAGTCTGCTTGTTAAATAGATTCGGCTAGGCGGCGGTTTTGTATAGTATCTTTGAAATTTAAATTTTTAACTATAACCATTTGCCTTGTGCGCCTTTAGTCCACGCTACGTTGAAGTTGATAACTAGACAAGATGATTTTGAAATATTTTTTATGTATGGTAAATATTTAACTATTCCTTTCAGCTATATTACCTTAAGAAATAATTATGATTTAACTAAGATAGCCAATTCGTAAATCAAACTGGATTCCGACTATAAAAGTTACGACCGGCAAATATTTCACAAAACTTTTTTAACCATATATTTTTTGTCGCAAAATGAATTCATTTAAAGATAATGTCTTACATGACAGGGATTGATAGAATATTTTTGGTTAATAAAATTGGCGTAAACAAAAGTTAAAATCAATGCAATCAATCGGAAATAACAAGTTAAAATTATCAGGAAACTTTTGTAGCAATAGCAGATTTTAAGCGTGAAACAGCATAACTTCAACCAGCGAGTAGCAAGCAAACTCCTAAAGACCATCATTTCCCGATAATTATTAACCATTACATTAGGGATTGAGTTGTGAAATCAAAGGAGGAAAGACAATTAAGTGCAGGTTCTAAAGCTATTTCCAAGGATGTATTTGACTTTGATGAACCAAGAAAGGCAAATGCAGAAAAATTATTACCAAAACTTTCTGAGTCGCAATTACAGCAACTTTCTCCTACAGCTCTTGCTTATTTAGGCGATGCAGTTTACGAACTGTATATCAGAAGATATTACTTGCTACCGCCCCAAAAAGCGGAAAATTACCATCGGTTGGTAGTGGCACAAGTAAGAGCCGAAAAGCAAGCCCAAATGTTACATTTACTCAGCCCATATCTCAATAGTAATGAATTAGAAATCGTCCGTAGAGGTCGTAATGCTGCTACAGGTCGCCCAAAACGCGTAGAACCCCAAATATACAGACAGGCTACAAGTCTGGAAACTTTGATTGGCTATCTATATCTCACCGATACCGAACGATTAAGCGAGCTTCTACAAAAACTCTTTCTAGAGTAGTAGCAAGATATCATACTCGTGAATGTCAATAATTGCTGCGGTGTTCGGTTAAAAATAAATGAGAGAAAATAGATGCCCGCCCATCTAAGCTCTACCAAATACCTACTATATGACCAACCAACCAAGAAAAATCAGAAAGACGGGCGATGATTCAAGTCGCAAACCTTTAAAAATAAAAGGTAAGCGTTTTTCGTCCCCATCCGGGAATAAATCTAAAGATAGAAATTCTAACCCTACAATTAAGCCTCGTCAAAATCGTTCCAGTTTTGAACATCCATCATCTTCTAACGAAGCATTAGAAGAAAATAATGACCTAATTTACGGTCGTCATTCAGTCTTGAGTAGTTTGGAAAGTCAGCGTTCTCTCAATCGTATTTGGATTACCTCTCGTCTGCGCTACGACCACCGTTTTCACGATTTGCTTTTACAAGCAAAAGGAAATGGCACTGTAATAGATGAGGTCGAACCCAGACGCTTAGACCAAATTACTAGAAATTCTAATCATCAGGGAGTAGCAGCACAAATTGCTCCTTACGAATATTTTGATTTGCACGAATTGATAGAAAAGGCAAAATCTATTACAGATACACCAGTGATAGTTGTTGCCGATAGCATCACAGATCCCCATAATTTGGGAGCAATTATTCGCACTGCTGAGTCTATTGGTGCCCAAGGTTTAGTGATTCCGCAGCGTAGAGCTGTTGGTATTACTTCTACCGTGATGAAAGTAGCAACTGGAGCCTTAGATAATTTTCCCGTTGCTAGAGTAGTTAATCTCAGTCGCGCTCTAGAAGAATTAAAAAGCGCCGGTTTTTGGATTTATGGCACCGCTAGTTCTGGAAGCGAACCCATACATACAGTCAAATTTAATGGGCCACCAATTGCTTTAGTAATTGGCTCTGAAGGCGAAGGTTTAAGCATGTTGACCCAAAAATGCTGCGATGTTCTAGTTTCAATTCCTTTACAAGGTAAAACACCCAGCCTAAATGCTTCAGTCGCAGCAGGTATGGCACTATACGAAATTTATCGCCAGCGTTGGAATAATATGCTTTATCTGGAAAATTTGCAAAAAACCCCTTCCTAAAAGCATATGTAAAAGAGTATAAAGAAGTGTAAAGAGACAAAACCGACAGCATAGTTCTTTAACAACCACTATCAACTTTAGTAATCGGCGAAAACCATGAACATCATTGGAAATCCTTTCAAAGAATTTGTTACCAACATTTTTGATAATTTTGGCTTAGCTTGGTGGGTAGAAATTGCCACTCAAAATCCTAAGTGTACTTATTACTTTGGTCCTTTTCTCAACGGCACTGAAGCAGAAGCTGCTGTAAAAGGCTATGTAGAAGACCTTGAACTCGAAGGAGCGCAAGGAATAAAGGTAAATGTTAAGCGTTGTAAACCAAAAGTTTTGACTGTTGCTGAAGACTTGGGGGAATGGTTTGACCGTAAAGTAAAGCCTGTCTTTAGCGGTCAGATGTAATTAATATTAGGCACCATTGACTAAAACTAAAGTGTTAAGTATGAATAATCGGAATTGATTTTTTTCATATTTAATGCATAAATTTTTAGTAAATAATATTACTTGTTCCTAGGCTGTGTCTGGGGACAAGTAACCTAAATGAGTCAATAATTCAAAATCTAAAACTCTACTGCTTGTGGATTCTCCTTTAACCAAGAATCAATATCACTTAATAATTGGTCGGGAATTTCCCACGGGAATAGATGAGCAGTATTTGGATAACAGTGAAATTGACAGTTTTGTAGGTTTTGAGAAGTTTCTAAGCTACATTCGGCTGTTATGTGTCTATCTTCTTTAGCAGCGAGTACTAGAGAAGGACATTGAACTTGGTGTAACTCACCAACTTTATTATATCCAGCCCTAATAGCCGAATAGAGAGCGCGAGTAGCTTGATTTGAAGTTTGCAAATAAGCAGGTATTGCACATGAAGCAATATATCTGTAAGCAGTCGGGGTATGTTGTTGAATTAGATAGCGAAAAAGAGAACGTTTGCCAAAAGTATCAATATTCCACTGCCAACCTGGATTTATCACACTTATAAGAGCCGCAATACCCGTATAAAGATTATCTTGCCATGAAATAGGCGGATGATTTCCGTGGGGTCTTGCAGCAGTAGCAACTAAAATTAACCCACTTACCCTTTGTGGAAAACGTAGAGCCAATTCCATAGCCAAAATACCACCTAAAGACCATCCCAGTACCAGGCATTTTTCGATTTGCAATTGGTCTAGAAGACTTTCTAAGTCACTCAAATGGTCTTCCATTAGGAAACTATCATTAAAGCGGCTTTTGCCGTACCCGCGCAAATCCGGAGCGATAGTTTGAAAACGCTTCGATAAATAATTGGTGAATACAGAAAGACTTGAACCCGAACCAGGATGTCCGTGCAAGCAAAGAATCGGGTAACCTTGACCTTGATTATAAACGTTTAGATGCATGTCTTGAGACAGTTATCAGTTATCAGCGAACAATTATCAATTATCAGTCGAGAGTTGCGAGTTAGGAATTAGGAGTTAGGAATTAGGAGTTAGGAATTAGGAGTTAAGAGTTAAGAGTTAAGAGTTAGGAGTTAGGAGTTAGGAATTAAATTATATTGAATTTGATGGGTATTAACTGTTGACTGCTCACTGATAACTGTTAACTGTTAACTGCTAACTGATTCTTTATATCCTCCAGCATAGGTGATAACGCACATCTGTCTGTAAGTAGTGTGAATTCCGAAGGCAACACCTGATACCTTAAAATCAGGATTGAAAATATTGGTTCGATGACCGCGATCGCGAACTCCATCATCGATGATTAGCTGCATAACAATATCCCTTGCAGTATGGGAACCGTAGCTGATATTTTCACCAGCAGTCACTTGCCATTTTCCATAGCGACTCAAACGTTTGAAAGGGTCGCTACCGTCGCTACCGTTGTGACCTACAATACCTTTGGGTCCCTGGTCTTTTACATGGTCTCTAGCAGCTAAAGACATTCCCTGTGAGATAGTTACGGGGGGCACAGGAGAAACTTTTTTTAGATAGCTAATAGCTTCATCAACAGCAGGAACACCTTCTTGAGTTATTAAATAAACATTTTTGGAAATTTTGACTCGTTTACCTTCAAAGCGTTTTCTATAGTCTTCTAATATAGCAGCATAGGCTTGAGGATTTGTCCGAGCCAGGTTCATCTCAGCAATTACTCTTTGTTCTAGAAGCGAGAGGTTGTTATCTCTTCTTTTTACAGATTCAGGTATTTTTGAAGGAGTTTCTGACACGGAAGGTATTGGTTCAATAATTTCGAGAGAAGAGCATCCAGCAAGTAGGCTAAAAGGGGCTACCCAATAAAGTATCCGACGCATCAAAAACCTCGTAAACCCATGAAAGCGGAGTGTAATTATATATCTAGATTCACTACGGTAGCATCAGTTTCCTGATTCCGGACAATATAAAGTTATGAGTACATCATTTAAAGGGAGTTAGGAGTTAGGAGTTAGGAGTTAAGAATAGGGAATGGGTAATAAAACAAGTAGTAGTTAACAATCTAAAAAAACCGGTTTTTTGTGAAAAACCGGGTTGTAAATTATTTCTTAAAAATTATATTTTTAGAATTATAATTTTGCTAGAGACAATAAAAAAATTGACTATTTTCTATTACCCATTACCTATTACCTATTACCCATTACCTATTACCCATTACC
>CAKZYM010000469.1 GCA_937884685.1 uncultured Calothrix sp. | reverse complement strand
GGATAAACCTAAAGCTGATAAAGTCGCTAGTCAAACAACAAAACCTTCCAGCATACAGCAGAAGAATATTACAGAATCAGCCAAAGAGATTCAAAAATTACTCGCACCATTACAAGCAACCTACCCAACTAAATCCGCTTATGAAAAGCAAGTATTTGTAAATAAGTTTAGAGAAGAAATTAGAAAAAATTTCCGCGTTCAAGAACTACTTACCAGTGGAGGAGTTGAGTTAATCAAAATTCTCTGCGAACCTTTGGATATTCCCATTGAAATGGGTGAAAAGTGGTTGAAAACGGCGCAAAATTGTCGTTAAATTAAGACCTCACCCCTTCCCCTCTCTTTATCAAAGAGGGGTATTTTTTTTCAAACTTTACTCCTTTCCGCTTTACCTTATCAAAAAGAGGAGTTTTTTAAATGATTTTAATTGAGAATTGAAACTGCTCCGGGTCCTAAAGGTAATTTCAATACAAACCAAATCACAAACAAAATCGCCCATCCTATCAAAAAAGCCACTGAATAAGGCAACATCAAGGAAATTAAAGTTCCTATTTTTAAGCTTTTATCATACCTTTGACCAAATGCTACCACTACCGGAAAATAAGGCATCAAAGGAGTAATAATATTAGTCGAAGAATCGCCAATTCTATATGCAGCTTGTGTTAATTCCGGTGAATATCCAACGAACATAAACATCGGAATAAATATCGGTGCCATTATCGCCCATTTAGCTGAAGCGGAACCGACGAATAAGTTAATCAACATACTCACAATGATAAACATTAACATTAGCGGTACGCCGTTAATACCAGTTGCTTTGAGAAAATTAGCTCCGTTTACTGCCAAAATTAAACCTAAATTACTCCAGCTAAAGTAAGCTATAAATTGTGCTGAAATGAAAGCCAAAGCAATGTAATAACCCATCGCTGCCATAGAATCACCTAAAGCATTTGCTACGTCTCTATCGCTGTTAATTTTTCCCGAAAATTTTCCGTAGACAATTCCTGGAATTAGAAATGCTAAAGCAATAATGATAACTATACTATCGATAAAAGGTGAAGGAATAATTGAAAATGTTTTTGGGTCGCGTAAAATTCCTTGAGGTGGTAAAACTAATGCTGCTATAAACGCTGCAAATATTAATAATGAAAATCCAGCCCAACGTAAACCCTTTCTTTCCGATGGTGTCAGCGTTTGCATCGGTATATCTTCACCTTGGTCATAACTTCCCAAGCGTGGTTCGATAATTTTTTCAGTTACAAACCAAGCTATTAAAGTAATAAGAAAGGTGGAAACTATCATGAAATAGTAATTTGCAGTTGCATTTACCTGATAGTCTGGATTTGAAACCTGCGCTGCACTTTGAGATAATCCTGCAAGTAAAGGGTCGAGGGGATTGATGATTAAATTAGCGCTATACCCACCCGAAACCCCTGCAAAAGCTGCTGCAATACCTGCAAGAGGATGACGACGGAAAGCGAGAAAAATTACAGCACCCAATGGAACGAGGACCACATATCCAGCGTCAGAAGCGATATTCCCGATTACACCAGCGAATACCACAACCGGACAGATAAACCTTCCCGGTGCAATCAATACTATTTGTTTCAATAGTGCTGAAAGCAAACCTGTAGATTCTGCGACACCCACACCCAACATTGCCACCAGTACGGTACCCAGCGGTTTAAAACCAGTAAAATTATTAACTGCTTCAGAAAATATTTTGCGTATACCTTCCGGGGTTATTAGAGATACTGCTGAAATCGTCTTATCGTTACTAGGATTGACTACCGATACATTCAAAGAAGATGCGATCGCGCTGACTATAACTACTATGATGCAAAGTATAAAAAATAGCGTTATTGGGTCGGGAAGCTGATTCCCTATTTTTTCAATGAAAGCCAGAGATTTATCTATTAAACTGGGTTTATTTCGCTGAGTACGGTTTGTCATTAAAAGTTGTTCACCGGTCGGGTGTAGATCATCAGTTATGTATACCGTTTGATTTTGATAGTTGTAATTCTTATTAAGCGTTTTGTCAAATAAATATTTTATTTTATTTTGTCTATTCCCTCTCTTGAAAATTTGCTTCACTTGGGGAGACCCCAAGACCACAATTTCCGCTATTCCCTCTTTTGGCACCCATTGCTAAAATTCCTAAAATTTTATCTATATCTCTTAAATAATATTCAGATAAATCAATATTGATAATACTTCCTTCCAGCTTTAGAAATCTCCAGTTAGTTCCAGTAGTTACAGTTCCATAGATTGCTGGAATTTCATTTTTAGAGCGTTCGTTGAAGATTTTTGCGGCTATCATTTCGGCAACACATTGTCCGAAACCAGCATTAATATTTTCTTTTTTTGCTTCTACAAGAGTCACAACTGGCGCACTTATAAATAATTGCTCGGAAGAATTGCTAATAATAAAATCGCACACTCCAGTTAAACCATTGTCTGATTCAACATTAAATTCAATTCCTGAGAAAATATTTATATTATCCTGTAATTGCTTTCTAAGTTCAATCAAAATTGGAGAAATAATCATTTCCGAACGCGCTTTTTCGCTATTGCTAGCTAAAGCTAAGGGAAGATTATAAGCAAGTATTTCTTGCAGAAACAAACTTGGTTCTAAAATAGGCGTATCAATAAATAAATCAACTTTTTCATTCGTGGTCAAACTAAATATATCCTTGACCTTTGCTAAAGTGTATTTACTGTACGATGTAGGTACTTCATTAGTAAACATAATATAATTATCAATTACCAATTATTAATTACCCTTGATTTTTCCTCAACTTATTGCAATTCCAAAACCCAAATATTAACCAAAAAGCCAAAATTGCAGAAGTAAAAAACAGCATCGGAACTGAACCATATCTAACAATTAAAGCAGGAGCAGCAGCAGTAAACAAACCACCTCCTAAAATTGGTTCAAACAACAATTGTTTATAAGCAAAACATTCAAAAGCTCCTGTACGGTTGTCTGGGTCAACCATCCGCAATAATAAAATACCAGTAGCGGTAACTCCCATAGACTGACCTAAATCACCCAAACCTCTTTCATTTGGGAAAAAAGGAATTAACTTAGGTGCTAAAAATACATACACGCAAACATTCCACAAAATACCAGCAACAGCCAATATTAATAAAGGAACTAAATTTGAACCTAAAGCTGTTAAAGAAATGCTCGCAAGTGCGGTGACAATCGTTACATCTAAAGCCAATCCTCCGATACGCTCCATCAAAGGACGACTCACCATATAGCTACGATTTGTCCGAACTAAAAGCAACTGTACCAAAATCCCGCCAATTAATGCCATAGGAAACAAAGGTACAAAAGCCATTAACTTTAATCCGTCTCCACTTCCCCAAGTGATTGACTCGATGAATCCCAAAGCTTGTAAAATTAACCAGCCGATAGCAACAGCTAATCCAACAAAACCAAAGTTAAGCGATATCGGGTCAATTAGTAAATCTTTAAATAATCTTTCTCTAGCAGCGGTTGTAGAGGTCTCCTCTTCTGTATGAGTATGAATGCTATCTTCGTTAATTCCTAAGCTGACTTCTTCTTGAAGCTGCTGGATTCTTCCGGTACGTCGTCCCCAATCTATCAACCAAGTACCGATAATGATACCGGAAACCAGTCCTATGGTTGCTAAAGTTAAAGATAAATCAGCAGCTTCAGCAAAACCCAACTCTTTAAAAGTCTCAGCCATTCCTGCTGAAGTTCCGTGTCCCCCTTCAAAAGCAACTTCAA
The DNA here is from genome assembly GCA_937884685.1 of uncultured Calothrix sp. Classification (GTDB taxonomy): domain Bacteria; phylum Cyanobacteriota; class Cyanobacteriia; order Cyanobacteriales; family Nostocaceae; genus Rivularia. Next base: position 539 of record CAKZYM010000469.1, on the reverse strand, counting down.
TTAACGAAGCAGCAATCGGAGGTAATTTGAAAATAGGGGTTAATACAGTAATTCCTAATATCAAACCAATAACGTATTGTCCCCAACCTAATATTTGACCAAAAGCAGCTTGTGGAGAAGCTTGTCGCCAAATTTTACCCCATCCTGGAATTATTTGTCCTAGAAATAAAGTTGCAAATACAATATTTATAAATACTCCGGGAGACTTCGACCACACAGTTAAAATTGCTTCGGGAAAAATTCCATTAACCAAAGCAGAATCAGCACCGACTGTAGCTTTGATAATCGCACCTAAAGCACTTGGTCCCAGCAATAACGCAATTACACCAGCTACAACAGAACTGGGAATGAACAAAGATTTGAATAAGCCAATACGCTGTCTAATAAAACGTCCGATGAGAATTAAAATAGCAATTAAAGTGTAAGCCCAGAATACATCTATCAGTTGGAACATAGTAAGTGTAAGCCCAGAATCTTTATTCTTATATCAGTTAGAATTGCAAAAAAAACAAATTATTTTAGTTTTCTTTATATAAAAA
>CAKZYM010000468.1 GCA_937884685.1 uncultured Calothrix sp. | reverse complement strand
CCTAACTCCTAACTCCTAACTCCTAACTCCTAACTCCTAACTCCTAACTCTTAAAAAGTTTCCACCTATACAAATGTAATTTTTAGTACTCATTTGACTTTATTTTTTCTGTGTAACGGTAGCATAATCAGTGGCAGAAAAAGTCAATTTAGATACAAGGTCACTGAGTATAACTATGACTTCATCATCTGCCCGCTTCCCAGATATCACCAACCACTGGGCACGACCTTTTATTGAAGCTTTGGCGCGTCGCGGTATTTTAAATGGCTATCCCGACGGAAAGTTTCGTCCCGATAATTCTGTTACTCGTGCTGAATTCGCAGCGATTATTACTACTACATTTTCTAAAATTCCAAAAAAACGCGAATATGTCCCATTTGTAGATGTCCCAGATAACTATTGGGCTACTTCTGCGATTAAAAAAGCTTATGAAACAGTTTTTATTACTGGGTTTCCCAACAATTATTTTCGCCCTAAAGATAGAATCCAGAGAATAAATGCACTTTTAAGTATTATCAGCGGGTTGGGAATGACATCAAAGGTGTCAACGGATTTACTACCCGTGCTTGGACAAATTTACCAAGACGCTAGCAAAATACCCGATTACGCAAAACCAACCGCAGCAATCACTACCCGTGCGGGTATGGTTGTCAGTCATCCTAATCCCAAGTTACTCAATCCAACTTTAGCTGCTACTCGCGCTGATGTTTCAGCTTTTGTTTATCAAGCTTTGGTTTGGTTGGGTGAAGAAAAAGCGATTCCTTCACAATATATAGTTGACCCATCTAAATTTGACGTACCAACACCACCACCCGGAAGCGTTAAAATTAATCCGAAACGAGAATTTCGTGGTGCTTGGGTTGCATCAGTTTGGAACAGTGACTGGCCGAGTCGTGCTGGTTTAGAAGCAGCACAACAGAAGGCTGAGTTAATTCAAATTCTTGATAAATTACAAGAGTTAAACTTCAACGCTTTAATATTGCAGGTTCGTCCCGAAGGAGATGCTTTATATGAATCTAAATACGAACCTTGGAGCGCTTGGTTAACTGGAATTCAAGGAAAATCACCCGGATACGACCCCTTAGAATTTGCAATTTCCGAATGTCACAAGCGCAATATTGAATTTCACGCTTGGTTTAATCCTTATCGTGCTAGTACTTCTTACCGGAGAGTCAAGAATGTTTCTCCTCACATCGCAGAAACTAATCCAGAAGTGGTTTACCGTTATGGAACTCAGCTATGGATGGACCCCGGTGCGAAGGTAGTACAGGACAAAATTTATAACGTCATCATGGACGTGGTGCAGCGCTATGATGTTGACGGTATTCATCTCGACGACTATTTCTATCCTTATCCCATCAACAATCTATCTTTCCCCGATAGCAAAACCTACGCAGCTTATCGGAACGCTGGTGGTAGATTAAGTTTAAGTGACTGGCGCAGAAATAATGTGAATATTATGATGCAGCGTCTGTGGAAAGGTATTAATTCAGCTAAATCTCATGTCAAATTTGGTATCAGTCCTTTTGGAATTTACCGTCCGGGTCAACCTGCTGGAATTAAAGGTTTAGATGCTTACGAAGCACTTTATGCTGATGCTAAGAAATGGTTGCAGCAAGGTTGGCTTGATTATATCGCACCGCAACTATATTGGCGTATCGACCAAACCGCTCAAAGCTATCCTGTATTGCTGCGCTGGTGGACGAGTATTAATTCCAAGCAGCGACATGTTTACGCAGGTAACTCAGTCGCACGTTTGGATGGAAAAGCTTGGAAGCAAAGAGAAATCGTCAAGCAAGTAGGCATCAGTCGTAGTTTGCGCGAACAACTATCATTGGGGAATATTTTCTTTAGCGCTAGTGGTATTCAAGAAAATCGTCAGGGTATTACTGATAAATTCAAGTCGTTACTATACAAAGAGCCTGCATTAGTCCCTACAATGCCATGGAAAGATACAATACCACCAGCATCACCAGTTGCAGTCCAAGCTGAAAATCGTAAAATTACCTGGGCTACTGGTGGTGGTGAAATTCGCTCGTGGACACTTTACAAAAAGAGTGACAACAATTGGATACTTGAGCAAGTTTTACCGAAAGAGAAGACTGAAGCTACCGTCGAACCGGGAACTTATGCTGTATGCGCTATTGATAGGATGGCTAATCAAAGTGCTGGGATAGTTGTAACAATCTAGTAAAGTTCAGAATCCTTAAACGTGCCTAAATAAAATTACCCTCTCCGAGATTTCGGAGAGGGTTTTAGCTAAGTGAATTTAGAAGTATCAATCATTTAGGAAGAAATTATATTAATCCCTTCTTGCTTTAGAATTACTTATAAAAATTCCTACTTTCTTTCTCCTCTACTTCTCTTTCTTCGCTCTTCCCCTCTGTGGAAACGTAGATAATTTCCTAACGGGACAGAAGTCAATATTCTGGAGCTTGACAAATAGCACTTTAATAGTTTTCAAAATTAACAATATTAATAACTTTTTGCATTAACTAAATATTATTGGAATATATTATGTCATAGTTTGTTATTCTTTAATAACAAAATATAAAACCGAAAAATAAAATTGTTTCAACTATTTATACTTGACGCGATGTAATAAATTTATTCATACATAAATTGTTGCCTATTATTTATCTACTCAAAAACTTGTTGTTCCGATGACATATTTAAATCTATTATCAGTATCTATTTAGACTTATACAATCAATTTGAGTATCATCTTTTTTTCAAAATACCTCAGTGTTTACACTCCTTTTGGGTCTGTAATAGAGAATATTATCTGATGCATAAGTCATTATAATAACTCCACTGATTAAGTATCTTTGATTTTAATAACTAAACTAATCAGACATTACCTAAGTATTATTTGGCTAAAAAAAATGTCCAATTAAATACTTTAATCACACTTGCGCTTGTATAAAATATTAGTTAATTAGCGGAATCAGTTTGATTCATTTAATTTTTAAATAAGTTAAATCATAAAAAACAAAATTTGTAATTCATCAAAAAATTGTTACAAGGGCAAAATCAAGATTTGACAACGCTTTTACCTTGCAGAGTCAATTATAAATCTGATAATTTGACAATAATCTACCCCAAAACTCGGTTCCCAAAGTGAAAAAGTTCGTGTTAATCTGTTGCAGTTAATAAAAAAAGTGAAAGCAAAGAAATCAAGATTTGGGGACATGTACTGACCGAACCGTATATTCGTTTCGCGAGTAATCTAACCTCAGTTCTTAGGTAACTTTAATTTAGTATTAGACACATGAATCAAAGACTTCTGTTGACTGTTGTAACTGTAGTTTCTACCGTCGTTGGAACACCATCCATTAGTCGCGCTCAGGCAGTAAATGAGCCATTAATTAACTCTCAAAGAAGTTTTGAAAAAGAGACATTAACAGAAAAAAATAACGGCTCGAATACAGTCGTTACCAAGGTTTATGCACACAAGTTAGCAGACCGTCAAGCAGCAACTCTATACGTTCGTAATATCCCTGTTTTTACCTTTTTGAGTTCTGTACCTGCTGCAAGTTCTAAAAGCGCAGTAAAAGCAAACAGCAGCTATAGCGACCCTGTAGAAAAAGCTAATTTAGTAGCTGCTAAAATCAATGATTTAGTCAACAACAAAGCTGATGCAAGCAAAATTACCGTTAGCTGGAGCGGAACTACTCAATCTAAATCTGGAGCAAAAACTGTTGATGAACGCTACGCAATCAAAGTTGACGGCTCAGAACTAGTCGAAATCAATAGCGATACAAGACTTCCCGACGCAACAAAAAATCTCAGACAAGATGCACTCCAAGCAACCAATCGTTTGCGGAGATTAGTAGGTAAAGCGTCTCCTCTAAAAACAATTGCTGGCTTACCGACCGAGCTAACCAAACCCAAAAAGCAAGCAGTTAAAATTAAAAAGACAACTGCCAACAAGCATCACACAAAACAATGGAGAAAAAGAAGAAGAGTTGCAGCAAGAGGAGGAAGACGTTTTAGAGGAATTGCTTCTTTCTATGGTGCTTACTTCGCGGGTAGAAAGACTGCTTCTGGTGAAAGATTCAACCCTTCAAAAATGACCGCGGCTCATAAGACTTTACCCTTCGGAACTAGAGTTCGCGTTACCAACATGCGTAACGGACGTTCCGTGGTAGTAAGAATCAACGATAGAGGACCTTTCATTCGCGGTCGTGTAATCGACCTTTCTAGAGGTGCAGCCGGAGTTATCGGAATGATTGGTAGAGGTATTGCACCAGTTAGAGTTGAAGTACTAGGTAGATAGGAATTTGGACATAGGG
>CAKZYM010000467.1 GCA_937884685.1 uncultured Calothrix sp. | reverse complement strand
TTAAGAGTTAGGAGTTAAGAGTTAGGAGTTAAGAGTTAGGAGTTAAGAGTTAGGAGTTAGTTGATAAGTCTTGAGGGATAATACATTTGCTGTGGGAGATTCTCGCGGCCCAACTACTGTAGATAAGGGAATAAAACCAATTACCAAATTATCAATGACCTATGACCGATGCCCAATTCCCTATTCCCTATTCCCTTAAAAAGAAATTTAATTAAAGAAATTGAGTGCAATATCACTTGATATCCCGATTTAGGCTTCATAAACTGTAAAAGTAATTTAACTGTTAATATATTTAGTCTTGCTATCAATATTGCGTAAATTTACTTATCTATTATTATTATCTACTTTAATCTGTATAATTGGCTTTTCCTACGTTAAGGAAAAATCACCACCTGTAGCTTGTCGCGATTGGGGATTTTCCTCCAAAGCTGAAAAATATTACACCTATCCAGAAAAAATAGTAGTAGAACCCTGGAAAGGACAGCATCATGTGTATGGTGTTTTTCAAATTCCTGGCGGTCATCTTAACGATAGAATGTTGAAAGTACAAATACCGGGTAGTAAAACTTACTGCGGTATACTTGCTTACGGGGGTACAGTTACACTCGATGGTGTGAAAGCTAAACCCGGACATTATTTAATGAAGGGAATGTTGAATACTCGCTTTGCTTTAAAGTTGATTCTCCAGGGTAAAGAACAAGAGTTGAAACAATCACAGAATTGGAAATTGGGATATACGAAGATTGAGGAGAAGAGTTGATTGATTTTGGATTTTGGATTTTGGATTTTGGATTTTGGATTTTATGTTTGAAAAGTTAGGGGTTAGGAGTTAGGAGTTAATAATTATCAATTATCTATTACTTATTACTCATTACTTATTACTCATTACTCGCTACTCGCTACTCGCTACTCGCTACTCGCTACTCATTATTTACAACAACATCCCCGCAATACAGGCTGTCATAAAACAAGCTATTGCACCACCAATCATTGCTCGAAGTCCCATTTGTGCTAGGTCTGATTGACGGTTGGGGGCTATTGCTCCGATTCCACCAATCTGGATGCCGATTGCTCCAATATTAGAAAATCCACATAGGGCATAAGTAGCAATTGTTCGCGCTCTTTCGGATATTGCTTGTTCTGCTACCATTTTTTGCAGGTCTTGATAGGCGACGAATTCGTTTAAAAAGGTCTTTTTGCCAAGCAAAATAGCTACTTGTCCGCAATCTGCCCAAGGTATACCCATTAACCAGGCTACGGGAGCAAGTAGGTAAGAAAATATCCACTCTAATGAAAGCTGTGGTAAACCGATTAGGGAACCAACATAGCCCAAAATACCGTTTACTAAAGCTAATAATGCTAAAAAAGCAATCAACATTGCAGCTACATTTAAAGCTAATTTCATTCCTTCACTAGCACCAGTTGCTGCTGCGTCGATAGCGTTGGAATATGGACTTTCTACTTTGATTTTCACAACACCTGCGGTGGGAGAGTCTTCGGTTTCGGGATAAAGTATTTTAGAAATTGCTAATGCTGCTGGTGCAGACATTACGGAAGCAGCAATTAAATGTTCTGCTGAGACTCCGAAGGATATATAAGCAGCCATTACACCACCTGCGATGGTAGCAAATCCTCCTGTCATAATCGCATGTAATTCGGAGCGAGTCATTGTGGGGACATAAGGTTTGATTAGTAGGGGTGCTTCTGATTGTCCAACAAAAATATTTGCAGCAGCACTGAGTGATTCAGAACCGGATGTTTTCATCGTTTTTATCATTGCTGATGCGACGATTTGAATTACTCTTTGCAAGATACCGTAGTGGTACAAAATGGTGATAAAGGAAGAGAAGAAGATGATTGTTGGTAGGACTTTGAAAGCAATGTAGTGTTCTTCAAAGTTATCCCCAAATACAAATTTTGCTCCAGCATCGGAATAGTTTAAAAATTGACTTACTACATCTCCGAGAAATTTAAATACTGCAAAACCGGGTGTTGTTCTCAAAATTAATATTCCGAAAATTAGCTGTAAAGCAATCCCCCACAGTACCGGAACCCAACGAATAGCACGACGGTTGACGGATAAACTATAAGAAATTCCCACAAATACAAATATTCCGAGCAGAGATACTAATTGCATAATCAGTGAACAGTGAACAGTGAACAGTTATCAGTTATCAGTTAACCGCTAGGAATGTAGTGGGAGCGTCTCGTTCCCTACTGACAATAAAGTTATGAATTCAAATTTCTATCTCCTCTCCCCATCTCCCCCTTTCTCGTCACTCTCCATATAGTGATAGAAACACCAACCAACGGGGAACTCTAATTTAAGAACTTTATTAAATGAGCATATAAGAATGGTTGTTATTACGGGTTATGAGATTCTGGAACAGATTTATGAAAGCTCTAATTCTGTGGTTTATCGGGGAAGACGTGGGGAAGATAATCAAGCGATTATTCTCAAGGTTCTTAAGCAAGATTGTTTGAATTCTAATCAGTTGACTCGTTATAAGCAGGAGTATGAAATCACTTGTAATCTCGAATCTGAAGGAATTATCAAGGTTTATGATTTACAAAATGATAATTATTTGACGATGATTTTGGAGGATTTCGGGGGAGAGTCGCTGAGGAATTTACTCTCTCAAAGGAAATTGAATTTGCTCGAATGTTTGGAAATTGCTTGTCAAATTACTGATAGTTTGGGACAAATTCATGCAGCACAAGTTATTCATAAGGATATTAATCCTAGCAATATTGTTTTTAATCCCGTTACGAAGCAACTGAAAATTATTGATTTTGGAATTTCCACAAGATTGGGAAGCGAACATACTGTTTTATCTAGTCCGAATGCTTTAGAGGGCACTTTAGCATATATTTCTCCGGAACAAACTGGAAGAATGAATCGTTCTCTGGATTACCGCACGGATTTTTACTCTTTGGGTGTAACTTTATATGAACTATTTACCCATGAGTTACCTTTTACTACTGATGATGCTATGGAATTGATTCATTGTCATCTGGCTAAACAAGCTGTTTCTCCTCACCAATTTAATTCAAAAATTCCTCGAATGGTTTCAGAAATTATTATGAAGTTGATGTCAAAAACGGCTGAGGAGCGCTATCAAAGTGTTTGGGGAATTAAAGCTGATTTGGAAACTTGTTTGCTTCAGTTACAAAGTTATAACTGTATTATTGATTTTGATTTGGGTAAGGAAGATATTTCTCATAGGTTTAATATTCCTCAAAAGCTTTATGGAAGAAAACAAGAAATTTCTACTTTATTAACTGCTTTTGAAAGAGTTGCAAACGGATTAAGCACAACTGAAATGATTTTGGTTAAGGGTTATTCGGGTATTGGTAAATCTGCTTTGGTAAAAGAAATTTATCAACCGATTACTCGTCAGCGCGGTTATTTTATTTCGGGGAAATTCGACCAGTTTCAACGCAATATTCCCTATTCTGCTATGGTTAAAGCTTTTAGTGGATTGGTACGACAGCTTTTAACTGAAAGTGAAGCACAACTGCAAGAATGGAAGCAAAAGTTGTTATTTGCGATTGAACCAAATGCTCAAGTTCTTATCGATGTCATTCCGGAAGTGGAATTAATTGTTGGTAAACAATCTTCTGTAGAACAATTAGGTGGAAGTGAAGCTCAAAATCGGTTTAATTCTGTTTTTAAAAGTTTTATTCGAGTTTTTTGTCAAATCGAGCATCCTTTAGTTTTATTCCTGGATGATTTACAGTGGGCTGATTCGGCTAGTTTACAGTTAATTGAATTGATGATGACGGATGAGAAAATGCATCATCTACTATTAATTGGTGCTTATCGAGATAATGAAGTTGATGCTGCTCATCCTTTAATTATTTTACTGGAAAGATTGGAAGTTGATGTATCTATTAACCAAATTAATTTAACTCCTCTCAATCAAGCTAATATTACCGATTTAATTGCCGATACTTTACATAGAGATATCAATGATGTGAAATCACTAGCAAGATTAGTTAATGATAAAACAGGTGGTAATCCTTTCTTTCTAAATCAATCTCTCTACAATTTACATTCAAATAATTTAATTTATTTACACACAGAACAAGTTGAAAAAAAACCGAGATGGGAATGGGATATTTCCCAAATCGAAGCGATGGATATTACCGATAATGTTGTAGATTTGATGATATCTAAATTAATCAAATTACCTAAATCTACACAGCAAATATTACGTTTAGCAGCCTGTATCGGAAATCGTTTTAGCTTAAATACTTTAGCAATTGTCAGCGAACTTAGTATAATAGAAACTTTTGAACATCTCACAAATGCTATTAAACAAGGTTTTATTTTACCAACATCTGGGTTAGAGTTTGTTAATGAAAAAATCTTTGATTCACAGCTGATTATTTATAATTTTATCTTTTTACACGATAGAGTTCAGCAAGCTGCTTATTCTTTGATTGCGGAATACGAAAAAAAAGCAGTTCATTTACAAATTGGCTGGTTGCTATATTCAAGTTTTTCTCAGCAAGAAAGAATAGATAATATTTTTGAACTTGTAGACCATTTTAATTTAGGTCGGGAATTAATTATAGACGCATCCGAGAAAATTGAATTAGTCAAGCTTAATTTAATTGCTGCTAAAAAAGCTAAGGATGCGATTGCTTATAATGCTGCTCGAAATTATTTAATTATTTGCAAGGAAGAATTACCTACTGATAGTTGGCTTAGGTTTTATGAATTAACTTTAGATATATATAAACTACTTGCTGAAGTAGAATATTTAAACGGTGATTTTGCAGCTTCTGAAGCTTTGGTTAATTTAGTCATTGAAAAAGCAAATACTCCTGTAGAAAAAGCAGATATTCATAATTTTTTAGCGATTCAGTATACAAGTTTAGGTCATTTAGACAAAGCTATAGAAGCGAGCAAAAGAGGATTAAAATATCTCGAAATTGATTTAAATGAAAAAGACTTAGATAAATATTTAGAGGTGGAGGTTGCAAAAGCGGACAAACTTCTTGAAGGTAAAGATGTCGCTTCATTAATAAATCAACCTGAAATGGTAATATCGGATAAAATCGTAGCCCTTAATTTATTTACGAATATATACCCCGCTGCCTATCTAACAAACCAAAAACTTTATAGTTTTATCGTCATAAAATCCCTAAATCTATGTTTAGAATATGGTAATTTAGCAGAATCAATACCAGCCTATAGTAATTACGGAGTTCTATTAGGTTCAATTTGGGGACAATATCAAACTGGTTATGAATTTGGAAAATTAGCTTTAAATATTAGTGAAAAATACCGCAATAAATATCAAAAGTGCAAAGCTTGTTTTCTTCATGTAACTTTTCAAATAGCTTGGGTTAAACATATCAAGTCAACGAATCAAATTGCCAAAGTAGGATTTCAAGCAGGTATTGAATCAGGTGATATTCAATTTTCTGGTGATATATTAGCTTGCCAAATATTTAATAATTTTTGTGAAGGTGTAAATATAGAAAAAAATCTGAATGAAGCTAATAATAGTCTAATATTTATTAATAAAAATACCAATCAATTTGCAGAAGATACAATTTGGGCTGCTAAACTATGTTTACTCAATTTAAATGCAGAAACTAAAAATGGCAGTAATTTTGATAGCTTTCAACTAAGCGAAGCAGAATATCTCGAAAGCTGTTGGAAGCAAAAAAGCTATATGCCTTTATTCTATTACTATACTTGTAAATCTTTTACACTGTATCTTTATAATAAGCCAGTTGAAGCTTTAGAGGCTGTTCTTGAAGCAGAAAAACTATTAGAATGTGTGGCTGGTATAATTACTATCGCCGACCATAATTTCTTTCAGTCTCTAATACTAACAACATTATATCCATCTGCAACTTTTGCCGAGCAAAAACAATATTGGCATCAATTAGAACGCAATCAAAAACAAATGAAAATTTGGGCTGATAATTGCGAAGCTAACTTTTTGCATAAATACTTAATTATAGAAGCTGAAATAGCAAGAATTTCCGGTAATAAATTAGAAGCTATGGAATTATATGATTTGGCTATTGCTTCTGCAAAAACATATGGGTTTATTCAAAATGAAGCTTTAGCTAATGAATTAGCTGCTAAATTTTGGTTGGGAATGAATAAAGAAGATTTTGCTCAAATTTATCTTCGTAAGGCTTATAATGGCTATCAAAGCTGGGGTGCTAAAGTCAAAGTCGCTGATTTGAAAAATCAATATTCCTTTTGGTTAAATCCCAATTTACCTAACAATATAAATAATCTAAGTACCAAAAATAAAACTTCTCAAACAACTATCGCAAAAAATTCTACAACTAATAATATTGGAGAATCTTTAGATATTCATACTGTTTTAAAAGTATCCCAAACTATTTCTAACGAAATTTTGTTAACGAAATTAATTGACCAGTTAATGAAAATAGTAATTGAAAATGCAGGAGCGCAAACAGGGTCTT
>CAKZYM010000466.1 GCA_937884685.1 uncultured Calothrix sp. | reverse complement strand
ATGTTCGGATTCGCGTGTAAAACTAATGGTTCCTCCAGCATTTAAATAGCTTGTGAAATCTAAGATATCATCAGTTTGAAAGCAATCAATTGTATCTATATTCATTTGACCGTCCAAAATGTCGCTGCCGAATATGTAAGTATCTTTACCCAGACCACCATTGAGTTTGTCGTCGCCGATGCCACCATCGAGCAAATCGTCGCCGACACCACCTTTGAGTGTATCGTTACCAATGCTACCGTTAAGTTTATCGTTACCAGAACCACCATTTAGTTTGTCGTCACCAAATCCAGCATTCAGAAGGTCATCACCTACACCACCTTTGAGCGTATCGTCACCAAAACCAGCGTTGAGTAAGTCGTTACCTGAATTACCTTTGAGCGTATCGTTACCAGAACCACCGATTAGTATATTGATTCCACTGTCACCGACAACTAAAGCATTTTCCGGATTGTTGGCAGCTTGTAGATTATTGTAAACAAATTCCCCTATAATCTCGTGAAATGCTCTTGTCGGGTGGTTCCCATCCCAGGAAAGATATTCATCGGGATTTTCTCCGACAGTAGCAGAAGTTAGGAATGAATCTTCTGTGTTTTGTATTCCAAAAGCTTCTGGATTATCGATTGTAAATTCCGCAAGAGACTTTACGTCTACCGGGGTAATATTGATATCGGACAGTTCCGAATCCAAATCACTAATCTTCTGTATTAATAGTTCGTTGTATTTCTCAGTTGCATTAGTCAAGTTTTGAGCGACCTGTGGGTCTTCAACTATAGGTCTAGCTCCTAAATCGGGCACGTTGAAAACGATGAAATTACGCGCATCTGCGTCATTATAGAGATTTTTAATGGATATTTCTAAATTATCAACTGGTTGATTTAAATCGATAGCATCACCGCTCAAATCTGGGTCGATATCATTAGCTCCAGCCCAGATTGCGTAAAGTCCATTTCCTAATTCGTTAGTTTGTTCTGTAGATAAATCGTCGATGTCATCAATAAATGAATTAATCTGTCCCGAGACCCCCGGTAAATTCGGATTTAGTCCTGGAACTGGAGGATTTGGAGGTATTGGATCTGGATTCAAAATATTCTCATTTCCGCTTTTCGCTCCCCCAAAAGCGAAGTTAACGGAATTAGCTGCTGTTTGACCACCATAGTTAAAGTTATTTTCCACTAAAGAACTTTCGGTGTTAATAACCGCAGCAGGAGCTAATGATGAATTCGGAGGAGGTAAGAAAGATGGGTCGGGATTTACCGTTAATGATGTAGATGATACGACAGGAGGAATATCGAGGTCATCAGCCAGAAAATCCACCCAAATTGAACGATTTGGATCTTGTGGATTTCCGTTGGTAAATTTTCCTTGACTATCATAAGGGGGAACGGGTGGTTGAACCGGAGCAAGCTGTGCAAGGGTTGGATCGATATTGCTAAATATATCGTTGACTGCTGTAGTGCTATTAAAGAGATTGCCAGGGTCGGAGAGACTATCACCGAAAACGTACAGTCTGTTGAAAGTATCTTTGCTAACGCTATTTGTTTTTTCGTTGGCTAGTTTGTATGAGAAAGAAACCATGATAAATACCTATTTTTAAATGTAATGGGACTTGAAAGATTTGTTAATTTCGATGAGTGGTAAAGCATCGTTCACAAGTAGTAAGTAGTAAGTAGTAAGTAATACCTATTCCTAAAAGGTAGAGGATTCAGCGGAATGATAAATTTGGTTTTTATTCATCTTTAAAAGACGAGGCTTCGCACCATATTTCGGGCTAAAATTACTACTTCTGACTTCTTACTTAAGCCCGAAGGGCTTCGGTAAATGTTCAGTTAAGTGCTTCTTATTAACCAGTTTGCAGCATTCTCAACAAGTCTAAAGAAACCCGGTTTCTTTCTGATTTCTAAACAAGATAGTTATGCTTTGACGACAAGAAACCGGGTTTCTGATATTGACGCAAGATTTAAGTTCTTACTGATAATTAAACAAAACTAAACTGACCGGGATTATCCAAACTCAAATCATCCACAGATATATCTGCCACAATTCCAATTAATTCTGGAGTTGCTCCATCATTGAAAAATATCCCCGTTCCCGACTGTAAACCCTCGGGAGATGAACCGAGAGAATAATCGCTTGCTTCACCAATTAGTTGAATAACGTCATTATTATTCAAGTCTGCAATCACAGCATAATCAGCGGTTCCAGCACTCCCTGTATCACCGTCATTGTAGAAAACAGCTTTAGTCCCATCGACAATTTGTCCTGCTAAAACAAATGTATCGTCACCATTACCACCAGTTAAAGTATCAACTTCCCCAGCACCAAGCCCTTGAGGAAAATTGGGTGCAGTTCCAAACAAAGTGTCATTTCCTTGACCACCAAACACTTCATCATTATCAAATTCACCGAAAACTAAATCGTCACCAGCCCCACCATAGACTGAATCGTTACCCCCACCACCAAATACTTGGTCGTTATCTGCACCACCTCTTACTTCATCATCACCACCATCCCCGGTCATGAAATCTTCGCCAGTTCCACCAAATAATTGGTCATTACCTTTTCCACCAGCTAGATTATCTTCTCCAGCACCCCCACGGAGAAGGTCATTTCCCGATAGGCTAATATCAAGACCATCACCTAGCAGATTATCATTCCCGTTTCCACCAAGAAGGGTATCGTCCCCAGCTTCACCAGCCAAGTTATCGTTATCACCACCTCCCACAAGTGAATCATTGCCAGAACCACCTGAAATTAAATCGGTTCCACTTCCCCCTTGAACAGTGTCATTACCACCTTCAGCAAGTACAAAATCGTCACCATTACCAAGTTGAACAGTGTCATTTCCATCACCAGCAAAGATATTATCATTACCAGCTAACCCTCTGATTAAATCATCAGCAGGAGAACCAACAAGCTGATCTCTACCCGCTGTACCATTGATATTGGCCATGCTATTTAAACCCCTGTATTTTCAAAATTGAGACTGTCTAAATTAGAAAAAATTATGGCGATGCTAAGCTGTACTAATAGTCTTGTGAATTTTTCAGCAAGCCCTAATTAGTATGTTGAGCAAACAACTTCAGCCTAATCCTGAATTGTTTTATTCCGCAAGAGAATTTAAGCAAGTTAAGGTACAACTTAAGCTCGGATGAAAATTACACGAGAAAGATGATTTGGTCACATCCCAATTTTGCAAAAAGCCCACAGGCTAAAAGCCTGGGGCTAAATTTACAAAGCCCACCTGCGTGGGCTTATAATTTTTCTAGGGCGTGTTTTCAAACCCAATTAGCCCGCAGGCTATAAGCCTAGGGCTATAGATACAAAGCCTACCTGCGTAGGCTAAATCTCAGTAGCCCACAAAGGTGGGCTTCGTTCTTGTAGCCGCACCCTTATAGGGTGACGGCGAGTTTGAAAACACACCCTAGCCCGTGCAGCTGGTGAGACAAGGAAAGGGTGTCGGTTTTAGTCCCCCAATAAGCGCGTTAGCGCAGCGTCTCCGGAGGAGATACCCGAAAGGGCTTTGTTTGTATAGCCGCACCCTTCCAGGGTGTTGGTAAAATATTTGTTCAAAATTGGGATGCTCCCGATGATTTACTTAACTAACCATCTTCCTCCCTCAACCGTAGCTCATCAAGATTCCATAAAAACCTACTCACAGCGGAATACTCTACATTATCCACCCGATTCCGCACTGCTTGTAAAGATATAGGATTAACTAAGAAAAATACAGGTAATTGCTCGGCTACTATTTGCTGAAATTCACCATAAATCTGCTTCCGCTTACTTTCATCAGCTTCTTTCGCTGCTGCTTGAAAAAGTTCGTCAATTTCTTTTTCCCAATCAGTAGCTTTCCAACCTATAATCGGACGCTTTGTAGATTTGGAATTTTTATTAAACATATGAAACGAACCGTTACTAGTCCAGAAAACAGCTATTTCATTAGGTTCAACTACTCCTGCTTCAAAATTACCGACGTAGCATTCCCAATCTCTTTTTGCGAGGATTTTTTGCAATACAGTATTAAAACTCAAGGTCTGTAAATCAGTTTGAATACCAATATTTTTTAAATCTTCTTCAACTTGTACTGCTAAAGCTATGCGAGATTGGTCTTCTGATTTAACTAGAATATTGAATTTTACCAAATTACCATCTTTATCTAATAGCTGCTGTTGAGAATTATATTGAAAACCAGCATCAGTTAATATTTTTCTCGCTTTTTGAGGATTGTAACTATATGTTTTTAACCCTTGTTTCGGAGACAGGTAATAAGGACTTTGTTCAGCAATAGGTGAATGTTGTAACTCTCCAATTCCCCGATAAATATTAGTTTTCATTCTTTTACGGTCGATAGCATAAGCTACTGCTTTGCGAAATGCTAAATCATTGAACCAACGAGACTTGATGGAATTTACAAAAGGTTTTCCTTGAGAATTACTAGCTTGATTGAGATTAAAAGTAACAAAACTAATCCCCGTTGTTAATCCACCATTGTGAATGGTAAATTTACCGCGCTTTTCTTCCCGTTTGAGCAAAGCGAAAGTTTCTGGTTTGACGCTTAAACTATCCAATTCCCCAGAACGAAACCTTAATAAATGATTGTCGGTAGATGGGATAATTTGCCATACAATACTTTTAATGTAGGGCATTTTTTGTCCTAAATCATCTTTACGATAATAATAAGGATTGCTTTTAAAAATAACTCGTTCCGAAGGAGTATAGCTTTCTATCTGGTAAGCACCATTGACAATAATTTTTTCTGGTGACGTATCGGTTCCCCAAGTCGAGATAAATTGAGGATTACCGTTATCATCATTGGATAAAACAGCATCCCGTAGAGCATGAGCGGGTAAAATAGCTAAACTAGCGGACTTTCTCAGAAAAGGAGTAAAAGGTTCGGGTAAAGTAAATTCAATTCTGCGCTCATCCAATTTCTGTATTGAAGGAAACACATCTTTGTTACCAATCCGCAAAAAATCTTTATATACTGTGGGAATTTTTTCGTTAAAGTAAATATCCTTGTAGGTAAACATGACATCATCCACAGTCAACGGTTTACCATCCGACCACTTTAATTTATCTCGGAGCGTAAAAGTAATTTTTAATCTATCTTCTGAAACCGTCCAAGATTCGGCTAAAGCAGGTTCCAAATCATTGGTTATTCCATTTTCCTTGACTAATCCTTGGTAGATGAAAGGAAAAACACTATAAGGAGAAGTATTCATCGCATAGTTAAATGTTGCTGGGTCGCTAGGAGTCACCAAAGATAACTGAGATGCTTTTATCTCGGTATTCCATAATTGGGAATCGCAACCTGCAACAATAGCAAAGCAAAAAGACAGCACCAAAACAACCGCTAAACGTAATGACCGAGACATAAAAACACTTTTATGTGAATTTCAGATATTAAAACATTAATAACGATTGGATTTCATAACTTATTCATTTGCAACAAAAAATTATTAGAGTTATTAATTTCTTATCTCCCTACTTCCCACTCACTACTCCCTACTTGCTACTCACTACTTACTACTAACTACTAACTACTTGCTACTCACAAATAAAAACGCCTTATCCTTTGTATAGGGTGAAGGATAAGACGCAGTGCTAGGAACAAACTATAAAAACTCTAAAATTGCTTCGATTATTTCTAATAGAGTTAATTTTAAGGCTATGAAAATCAAAGCTACGAATATTTACTTAGATGGAATAATTAAGTATTTTCCACAATTGTAACGCAAATCATCTACTTATAATTACTTATTCCCATCAACAGCTTACCAACTCTCTCTGTAAAGAATTTTGAAATCTGAAAGTACTAGCAGCCCAGTCTTTCAAATCAGGTGCTAACCTAACCAACTTGCGTAAAATATCTTCATTTACGAATAACACTAGAGGAAACTTAAACTGTTTCCCAAACTCATCTCGCATCAAATTTGTGGAGATAATCAGTTGATTAATTGCTTCTACAGACTCCAAACCCCTGACAACTAAAGCATCTGGGTGATTTGAATCTAACAACGAAGCAATATTAGTAAAAAGCGTTTCTGCCTTTGATGACAAAATCACCTTTCTAATATTAGTCATAGAAAACTCTTGCAAAACACTGAGGACTTCCTCTTGCTTGTCCGCAGAATTGCAGCACGCCAAAAGTAGCGAAAACTCTCCATCAGAAAGCGCTATAGCTCTTGCCAATCTTTGAACAACCGCCGTATCATTTGTTGTACCGTTCTGAGAATCAATCAAGCTTATCATCAGTAATCCCAAGCTTTCTCTTAATGAACTTCTTCAAGTAAAATATGCAATTTATCAGTATAATCACTCAAAGCAACCACGCTTAAAAATGATATGTACGAGTAAATTGAATTACTTTTTTGCCCCAACTACTAAAGTATACTCTGAAGGTAATTATTCAGGATGTGGTGGCCCACCCCGCATCTATAGTTACTAAGTATAGTG